>JAHHOC010000217.1 GCA_018677115.1 Arenicella sp.
GGTCATTGACGGCGGCATCGTAGCGGACACCCCGTCAACAGTAATTGACTGGCATTTGGATAGATTAAATATTGTCCGGGTCGGGGCGGGTAATGTCGCTTTCCTCGAGGATTGATATGTGACGTTCACTGCGCTGATTGGCACAATTAATACAATACGCAAGCTAGTGTTAGCGGCGGGGTAATTGTATCCTTAGCCCTTAGCCGTCGATTAATCTCCAACCCCCTCCATTTAGATGATAAGCAAGTCTGGAAAATCCAATCGTGTGGTCTCGGGAATGCGCCCGACGGGGCGATTGCACCTTGGCCATTACCATGGTGTTTTAAAAAACTGGGTCGATTTGCAACACGAATTCGACTGTTACTTTTTTGTCGCTGACTGGCATGCCCTCACAACCCATTACGAAGAGGACTCTGCCACCATCAATGATAATGTGTGGGAAATGGTGATTGATTGGCTGGCGGTGGGTGTTGATCCCAGCCGGGCCACTTTATTTATCCAATCGCGTGTCCCTGAACATGCAGAGCTGAATTTGTTGCTGTCGATGATTACGCCATTGGGATGGCTGGAGCGGGTGCCTTCGTATAAGGATCAGCAGAATAAATTGCAGGAACGCGATCTGTCTACGCATGGTTTTCTGGGTTATCCGGTATTGCAGGCGGCAGATATATTGCTCTACCACGCGCAGCAGGTGCCGGTTGGTGAAGATCAAGTGCCGCACATTGAATTGACCCGCGAAATTGCCAGGCGTTTTAATTATCTGTATGGCCGCGAATCCGGTTTTGAGGAAAAAGCCGAGGAAGCTATCCGCAAGCTCGGCAAACGCGGAGCCAAGCTGTACAGGAATCTGCGCAATGCTTACACCGAACGCGGAGATCACGAAGCACTCAATAAAGCCCATGCTCTGCTGGGTGCTAATCAAAACCTCTCCAATGCGGACAGTGAACGCCTGTACGGTTACCTCGAGGGTGGAGGGCGGGTTATTTTAAGTGAACCTGAGGCTTTGTTGACTGAGGCTTCCAAATTACCCGGACTGGATGGGGAGAAGATGTCGAAATCCTATCGCAACACGATTTCCCTGCGCGATGATGCTGGGCGGATTGAAAAGGAAGTACGGGCCATGCCTACTGACCCGGCCAGGGTTCGCCGTGATGACCCGGGTGACCCGACTCGCTGTCCGGTATGGGAGTTTCATCATGTTTATTCCGATGAAAAAACGCGCAACTGGGTTGAGAACGGTTGCCGTTCCGCAGAAATCGGCTGCCTGGATTGCAAGCAACCGCTGATTGAGGCTTTGCTCGCTGAGCAGAAGGAAATCGCTGAACGCGCCGAGCCCTACATCAAAGACCCCACGCTGGTGCGCAATATAATCGCAGATGGCTGTGAAAAAGCGCGCGAAACGGCTGATGAAACCATGGAACTGGTGCGCTCCACCATGAACATAGATTATTATTAGCGAACATGTCAGACGATAAACAACACGATGGCAAGCAATCTGGACCGGCTGATGGCGATTTAGTTGCGCAAGCTCAAGCTGAGTCTTTGCGTGCGGTGGTGATGGGTGAAGTCATCAGCGAATGGCCGCAAGATCTTTTTATACCGCCGGATGCACTGGAAATCGTGTTGGACAGCTTCGAAGGCCCGCTCGACCTTCTGCTGTACCTGATCCGCAAGCAGAATCTGGACATACTGGATATTCCGGTGGCCGATATAACCCGTCAATATATGACCTACGTTGACTTGATGCGATCTGCCAACCTCGACCTGGCCGCAGAATACCTGGTCATGGCTTCGTTACTGGCAGAGATTAAATCAAGAATGCTGTTGCCGCGGCCAAAATCTGAAGATGAAGATGGCGAAGACCCACGCGCCGCATTGGTAAGGCGTCTGCAGGAGTATGAACGCTTCAGCCGGGCAGCAAATGAGTTAGACGACCGCCCGAGGCTGGAACGCGACATCTTTGTAGCGGAGGCGCCGTTTGAAGACGACAACCCGCCCGAAGTGAAAGCGCAGGTAAGCTTGCAGCAGTTGGTGAGGGCTTATCAAAATATTGTCGAGCGAGCCGAGGCCAATGCTCATATGCTGGTGTCCCGCGAGATGTTGTCAATGCGCGAGCGGATGACTCATATTCTGCAGCGCCTGCAGAAGAGTGATTATGTGCGTTTTGAGGAACTGTTCACAGTTGCCGAAGGCAGGGCAGGAGTGGTGGTGACTTTTATTGCCTTACTGGAACTGTTCAGGGACGACATGCTAGTGGTGGTACAAAACGAGCCCTATGCGCCGATTCACATCAGGCGGGCAGCCTGAACCGGGCCGGGATGACGGCTCTCCAGTAAGAACTAATACACCAAGCAAGCGTTTTTAAACATGGTCAAACAAGTTAACAAAAAGCACAAAGGTCAGGATCAGCCGGTCGATAGCGAGCCTGATAGCGAGCTGCGCAATATTATTGAAGCGGCGTTGTTCGCCAGTAAGGAGCCATTGAGCATCCGTAAAATAATGGCACTGTTTCCTGCCGACGGCCAACCCACCAAGCTGGACGTGCAGAATGTGCTGCTGCAGTTGCAAGAGCAATGTGAACATCGTGGCATCGAACTGCGCCGGGTAGGTAAAGGCTGGCGTTTTCAGTCGAAGGATAAATACGCTACCTGGCTGAGGAAAATCGGCGCCCAGAAACCGCCACGTTACTCCAGGGCTTTATTGGAGACTCTGTCAATC
>JAHHOC010000221.1 GCA_018677115.1 Arenicella sp.
GAATATTTCTCGCTCACCGTTGACCCAATGCACGGTTACCTGCAACTCGCTGTTGCTTGGCAGTTCACCCAGGCCAAATATCACTCGCGGATCGTTTGCCGAAACATAGCTGCCCGCGGTGCGCACCCGGCGTAGCATGCTTGTACCATCCGGCGTGGTCAGCGTGACCGCCGCACCAAGCGCGTCGGGGCCTTTGTGGTGCAGCCTTAATCTAAGACCCAGCCAGGCTTGTTGCTGGCCCACGACGTTTAATAATACCCGCGCCGGACCGGAATTATTGGTCACTACCACGTCCAGATCGCCATCATTATCCAGATCACCTATAACCGCACCACGGCTGACATTTGATGCGGACAGCGGGTTGTTATCGCTAGTGGTGTAGGGTTCGAAGCGCAACTCTGAGCCCGAGCTCAAATTGCGGAAAAGCTGGTTGGGTTGGTGATAGGGGAAGGGATCGCCAGCTTGCACAAGACGCTCTTCGACGGTGACAGCGCCGTTCACTGCCAACAAATCGAGTTTGCCGTCATTCTCCACATCCAGCCAGGCGGTACCGAAACCGGTGTAGGGGATACTGGCACCAGCCAGTCCAAAGCGAATAGTCCTGTCTTCAAATGTCGCATCGCCATGATTCACGTACAGGGTATTGGTTTCCCCACGCAAATGGGTCATAAACAGGTCTTCGTCGCCATCACTGTCCACATCGGCAGCATCGACGCCCATGCTGGCCTCCGGCAATCCCTCATAATTTAGCGCACAGCCGGCAAACAGGGCAGTTTCCTCGAAGGTCCCGTCTGCTTTATTGATCCATAGCTGATTAGCCACCCCGTCATTGGCGACGTACAGGTCAGTAAGGCCATCATCATTAAAATCAGCGGTAATAACCCCCAGTGCCTTGCTCGGCACGGTTCTTAACCCTGCGCTGGCGCTGATGTCGATGAAGGTTCCATCACCGCGGTTTTTAAAAAGGCGATCCGGCAGTGCGCTGTAACTGTGTGGACTGCAGTACTCCGGCAGCCCAGTTGCCGAAAAGCAGTCTTTATGATTAGCAAAACGAAAATCGACATAGCTGCCCGAGAACAGGTCGAAGTGACCGTCGCCGTCCATGTCAAAGAATGTTGCGGGTACGGTCCAGTTAGAGTCACCGGTTCCGGAACGCTCGGTAATATCTTCAAAGGATCCATCTCCGCGGTTGCGCAGCAGTCGATTATCGCCAAAATTGGTCACGTAAAGATCTGCATTCCCATCTCCGTCCACATCACCGGTAGCGACCCCCATTCCATAACCACCTGCTGGAATCCCTGCAGTGTCAGTTATATCGGTAAAACTGAATCGCGCTGTTCCATTTGCATCAAGCTCAAGATCATTGCGCAACAGCCGATCGGAGGAGGGCTTGCCGCCTTGCTCTATCGGGCCGCCCTGCAGAATATAAAGATCAAGGTCGCCATCGCTGTCGACATCCAATAGTGCGGCACCGGCGCCCATGATCTCCGGCATATAAAACCGACCGCTGCCTCCATTATCATGAGTAAACCTGACGCCAGCCCGTTCAGTCACGTCGACAAAAGGAAAAGTTTCCTGTGTCAGCTGCTCATCGATCGGGTTTCCGTCTGCCAGATCCGCCATGTCTTCGCTGCCGGGGCTACAACCCATCACGCACGCGGCCAACATAAGGCAGAGCAGGGATTTGCGGTTATTTTTGAAAAAACACATTGAGGATAGTAAGCAGCATTTCACGGGATGTTATTTTGCCAGAATAGACAGTGGAGAATTCATTTTTTACACAGTTAAAAAGCGTCATTCTGGTTGCATATGGTTGAATCTGGGACGATTGCTCGCGGAACTGTAATTAAGGCTAAGCGCACTGACTTGCAACCTTGCCAAATATGATAATGGACGCAGTGTAAATTATTAGGTTTGTAACACGCTCTGCACTATAATTCTTCGACAATAATAAGAGTTAAGTATGGAAACGTTTGAATCTATCGTTCAGTGGCTGGCTACCAACGAAGCGGCTATTTCCGCATTCGCGGCACTGATTGCGATTATCGGCATCATCTACGGAATGCTGCGCTATGCTTTCAGGCCCTTAACCAATCGCCTTAACCTGCCCGATGAGATTTCGTCAAAAATCAAGCTGGCCAAATCGACCGACACGGTAAAGCCGCTGCATGATGCGCACTTTTCCCTGGCGGTACTATTGTTCGAGACCCTTTCAAAAAATGAGGATGATGAGTTTCTAGCCTCAGGGATAACGTCGGAAGTTATTGCGCATGTGACGATGGTGCCGGATATCCGCGTCAGTTCGCGGCTGTCTTCATTCCGATTCCAAAGTGGCCAGGCAGATATTCAAAAGGTGGCCGAGCAGCTTAATGCCAAATTCGTATTGACCGGCAGCCTGCGCCGCTCCGAAAGCAGAGTATTCGTGATTGCACAGTTAACCGATGTTGAATCTGATGCCGAGATCTGGGCGCAGACCTACGACCGTCAGGTGGAGGATATATTCGACGTGCAGCATGACATTGCCAGGTGCATCGTGGGTACAGTGCTGGGTGAAGTTAAGCTGGCAGAAACATTGCTGGCCGGTTCAAAATCGACACGCGAGCTGGATGCATGGGGATTGGTGCAGAAAGCCTATCATTTCTGGCTGACCTCTTTTACTCCGCAAGGGATACTCGACGCCTGCGATTATCTACGCCAGGCTTTAAAAATTGATCCCGGTTATGCGACTGCGCGAGCCGCTCTGGCGATGTTACTCGCGCAACAGATGACAATTCGAATCTGCGAAGATTATGAGGCTTGCACCGAAGAAGCCAGAGTCGAAATAGAAAAAGCATTTCAACAGGCACCCAACGATATCGAGGTGTTGGAAAACGCCGGTGTAACCTGGCAAAACCTGGGTGAAAGCGAACGAGCCAATCAGGCTTTACGCCGTGCAATTGAGCTCGCCCCACTAAACCTGATCGCGCGCGGTTACCTGGCGCTGCTGTTGGGCTTTACCGGCACTGAAGAAGAGGTTAGCGAAGCGCGCGATATAATCCAGGAGAACTTCGCTACCGCACCCAAGCACCCCTCAGCTCCTTACTGGCATTTTTTTCAGGCGGTTGTTGAACAGCGGCTGGGAAACAATACCGACGCCGAGGCACTGGCGAAAAAAAGCCTGATCGGCCAGCCCGCCTGGGTACATAACTACTTCATTATTGCCAATGCATGTTGCCTTCATGACGACCATCAAGGCGCCAGTAAGGCAGTTGAAAACGCAGCGTCGATAAATCCATACCTGACTCCGCAGCTGTATGCGGAGAATGTGTACAGGATTACTGGTAGTCCGGAACAATCGGAGCCATTTATCGGCGGATTAAAAATTCACAAATTTATCGAATAAAAATATCAATAATAATTAATACAGGAGAAGGATATGCCGACGCTAGACAACAGCGCAACAACAGTTATCAGTTCTAACCTGAAATACCCGGAAGGCCCCGTTCACTGTGCGGATGGCAGTATTATTCTGGTAGAAATTAACGGCCAGCAGCTTTCAATTGTTGCGCCCGATGGTGGGCCTGCCCGCAAGCTTGCTGATGTGCCCGGTGGTCCGAATGGTGCCGCGGCTGGGCCTGACGGCGATATCTACATCTGTAATGACGGTGGTTTCGACTGGATACCAATGCCGTTGCCCAACGGGCAGAAGCTACTGGTGACAGGCAATCAACCGCACGGTTATTCAGGTGGCAGTCTGCAGAAAATTGACTCCGCTACTGGTGAGTTAGTCACCTTGTACACAGATTGTGCTGACAGGGCGTTCCCGCCACCGAATCAGCCCCCGGTGTGGAATCCACCATTTCAATTGCGCGGCCTGGATGACCTGGTATTTGATGAAGCGGGCGGCGTGTGGTTCACCGATTATGGCAAACAACGCACCTACGATAAGGATATCACCGCTGTGTATTACGCCACAGCGGACGGCAAATCAATCAAGCAGATGATTTATCCGCTTAACTCGCCAAACGGTATTGGATTATCGCCCTGCGGCAAGAAGCTGTACGTCGCTCTTACTTTTGCCAGCAAGGTTGTCTGGTACGATATTCCAGAACCCGGTGTGATCAAGCCAAACCCGGCGTCACTGGACGGTTCACACTTATTGTCAGCCGATCTCCCTGGCCAATCAATGCTCGACTCGCTGGCTGTCGACAGTGAGGGCAATGTTTATGTGGCAACCATGCTGCCAGATGGATTAAATCCGATGTCGAATTTGTGCCGATAAAGTTGCCAAATGGTGAATTTGCGCCCATGCCTTC
>JAHHOC010000222.1 GCA_018677115.1 Arenicella sp.
GTCGTTTTCCTTCACCAGAATTTCGACCTTTTGCTCGGCATTTTTCAACACACCATGGCAACGTTTCATTAACGCTACGCCACGCTCAAAGTCCTGTAGCGACTGTTCCAGGTCCTGATCGCCGCGTTCCATCCGCTCGACAATAGATTCGAGCTCCCGGTAGGCAAGTTCGAAGTCCATTTCAGCGATTTCTTTAGCGGCTTTTTGATTTGGCATTGTGATGCTCGTGCTTATAAACCAGCCCTGTATTCTAACACTTATCAGTGAGATATTTGTTGTGTGATGCGAGGCCAAATAAAGTTAGAATCGCACATTGGGAAACACTTACCTAACCCGTTCTGATGGTTCACGACTACGATTCTTCTGCGATTGAAGTGCTAACCGGGCTCGAGCCGGTGCGTAAGCGGCCGGGCATGTATACCTCAACTGAACGGCCAAATCACCTGGTGCAGGAGGTGGTGGATAACAGCGTTGATGAAGCCATTGCGGGGTATTGCAAAAAGATTGACGTCACTTTGCATAAAGATGGTTCCATTGCCGTCGCTGACGATGGCCGCGGTATGCCGGTCGATATTCATCCGGAAGAAAGTGTACCCGGAGTGGAGGTCATAATGACCCGCCTGCATGCCGGCGGTAAATTTTCGAACAAGAACTATCGTTTTTCAGGTGGCTTGCATGGGGTTGGTATATCAGTCGTTAATGCGCTATCGAAAAATGTGGAAGTCTGGGTGAAGCGGGGTGGCGGCGAATACAATATGTCATTTGCGGACGGCATGAAAACCAATGAATTGGAGGAGATCGGCAGCGTTGGGCAACGCAATACCGGAACGCTGATCCGATTCTGGCCGGATCCGGTGTTTTTTGATTCACCCAATGTCAATGTTGCCCGCCTGTGTCGTTTATTGCGTGCTAAAGCAGTGCTGTGTCCCGGGCTGACGATCAAATTCGAGGATGAGAAAAAACCTGCCAACAATCAGAGCTGGCACTATGAAGATGGACTGAAAGATTATCTTTTAAGTTCGATGGGCGATATCGAACGCCTGCCTGAGGAAGGGTTTCAGGGCAAGGAGAGCAACAATGAAGAGGAAATCGAATGGATTGTGGCCTGGGCACAGGATATGGGCAATGCAATCACTGAAAGTTATGTGAATTTGATACCCACTCCACAAGGCGGTACCCATGTTAACGGATTGCGTATCGGCTTGACTGAAGCAATCAGGGAATTTTGTGACTTTCGCAACCTGCTGCCCAAAGGCGTAAAATTATCGCCTGAAGACGTTTGGGCGCAATGTCAGTACGTTCTTTCTGTGCGAATGAAAGACCCGCAGTTTACCGGTCAAACCAAGGAGAAGTTGTCCTCGCGCGAGATCTCCCAATTTGTCGCCACCAAGGTTAAGGATGCTTTCGCATTGTGGTTAAACCAGAATCTGGAGCTAGGCGAGCGCATCGCCATGGTGGCTATTGAGAATGCGCAGAGCAGGCTGAAAACGGCAAAAAAAATTACCCGTAAAAAGGTTACTGCCGGGCCAGCCTTGCCGGGAAAGTTAGCAGACTGTTCCAGTGAGGATATCGATATCACTGAGCTGTTCCTGGTTGAAGGGGATTCAGCAGGCGGTTCAGCGAAACAGGCCCGTAATCGGGAGACCCAGGCGATAATGCCGTTACGCGGCAAGATTCTGAATACCTGGGAAGTGGAGTCCAGCCAGGTACTCGCTAGCCAGGAAGTGCACGATATTTCTGTGGCCCTGGGCGTTGATCCGGGTTCAGATGACCTGCAGGGTTTACGCTATGGCAAAGTCTGCATATTGGCAGATGCAGATTCCGACGGGCTGCATATTGCCACCTTGCTATGTGCTTTGTTTGTGCGCCATTTCAGGGCACTGGTGGAAGCCGGGCATCTGTATGTGGCAATGCCGCCGCTCTATCGTATTGACCAAGCCAAGCAGGTTTTCTATGCGCTTGATGATGCTGAGCACGATGCCATTATTGCCCAGATCAAGGCTGATAAAAGTAATGCGAAAATAAATGTGCAGCGGTTTAAGGGGTTGGGGGAAATGAATCCAAGTCAGTTGCGCGAGACCACAATGCAGGAGGGCACAAGACGGCTGGTGCAAATGGACATAAAGATGGGAGATGGAACCGCCAAAATCATGGACATGCTGTTGGCCAAAAAACAGGTGCCGGCGCGCAAAAAGTGGCTCAGCAGTAAAGGTGATCAGGCTCAGATATGATCAAAACCGGCCGCTATCAACGTATAAAGGCAAATAACCACCAGGCTCGATTGATCAAGCCGCACTGACGGTTACCGGCACCCCATTCAGCGCCGCATTACCACTTAGTTGATCAAGCAGCTTATCGTCGGTTAATTCGTTGCAATTAACACCCTGCTGCTGACTGGCGATGTGCAGGCGAACACCCTGTTTCTGGTGCCCCCAACCATGTGGCAGGCTGACTACCCCGCGCATTACCTCATCGGTTGCCACCACCGTTGTCGTCACCTCACCAACCCGTGACTTGATGGTAACCTCAGACGCATCCTTAATTTGCCGATCTGCCAGATCATCCGGGTGCATCATAAGTTGCCAGCGAGGCTTGCCCTTAACCAGCCGGTGATAATTATGCATCCACGAGTTATTACTGCGCACATGGCGACGGCCGATTAACAATAACTGGCCACTATCGAGCTCGCTCGATGCATTCAGGAGCCGCGGTAGATCCTCCAGGTAAAAATGTGGAGCCAGATTTATTTTGCCATTTTCACGGCAGATTCGCGCGGTTATGCCCGGTTTGAGAGGGCCAAGGTCCATGCCGTGAGGGTATTGCTTGATTTTTTCCAGGGTCAAGGCCGTTTGCGGGTTCTCTGCATAACCGTAAACATCTTCCTGTATACCCATATCCACTACGATGTCAGGTGCGGGGAGGGGCCTGAATGGTTGTCCTTTGAGTTCACAAATCCGCTCGCTGAGGGCATTGAAAATTTGCCAATCATGTTGTGCACTTTTTTCAGGAGAAAAAATCTCGGCGTTGTATCGTGCACTGTTATGAACCGCCAACCGCAGGAAGGCGATGTCGAAATGATCGTGTTCCAGTGGTCCGGTGGGCGGCAGTATTACATCAGCGTGTCGTGTCGTGCTATTGATATAGAAATCAATAGCCACATAGAAATCGAGTGCATCGAACGCGGTATCCAGTTCACCGGCATTAACGCTGGAAATTACTGGATTACCGGCAATGGTTACCATCGCCCTGATCTGGCCTTCGCCGGGCGTCAAAATTTCTTCCGCCATGCAGGCCGCCGGTAGTTCACCGGCGAACTCCGGTAGTCCGCTAACCCGAGACTGAAAACGATTAAAATGCCCAACCGCGCGCGCACCCTGACGCACATAGGCAAATACGGGTGATGTGAGTAACGCGCCTCCCCGTTTATCCAATGCGCCAATCAAAATATTAATGGCCTGGATAGCCCACTGACAAACGGCACCGAACTCCTGAACCGATACGCCCATACGACCGTAGCACACCGCTTTATCGGTGCCGGCCAACTGTCTCGCCAGGCCTTTTATCTGTGCAACTGACATGCCCGAGCGTTGTGCAGCCAGTTCGCAATCAAATACCGAGGCTGCCTCGCGCAGGTCAGTCATTCCCTCCATGTGTTCGCTCAAATGTGCGGTGTCAGTCAGCTCCTCCTCAAACAGGGTATTGATGATGGCCATTAGCACAAAGGCATCACTGCCCGGCCGCACGAACAGGTGCTGGTCGGCAACTTCGGCGGTCTCAGTGCGGCGCGGATCAACCACAATCAGCTTACCGCCACGTTGTTGCAGTGCCTTGATCCTCTTTGGCGCATTCGGCATGGTCATCATACTGCCGTTGGAGGCAATAGGGTTGCCACCGAAGATAACCATCAGGTCGGTATGATCGATGTCGGGAATGGGCAGAAAAAACTGGTGTCCATACATGGAATAGGCAGCCAGATGATGCGGCAACTGATCCAGCGAAGTAGCTGAAAAATTATTACGCGTCTGAACTGCCCTGCGCAGTTGCGGGCCATGGGTAATGTTGCCGTAGTTGTGTACGCCCGGATTACCGGCGTAGAAACCCACCGCGTTAGCACCATATTGTTGTTGTGTCTCGACCAGTTTGATGGCCGTCAGTTCAATCGCCTCCGACCAGGAAATTTGCTCCCATTGTCCGTTAATTTTCTTTACCGGTTGCCGCAGGCGATCCGGATCGGTATGAATATCCGCTATTGCGGTTGCTTTAGGGCAAATAAAACCGTGACTGACAGGGTCCTTTTTATCGCCTTTGATTGACACTATCTGTTCACCCCGGGTTTTGATTTCTAATCCACAGATAGCTTCGCAGAGATGACAGGCGCGAAAATGAGTGGTAACAGGTTCAGGCATTTGTTTACCCTCGGGGAGTGTTTCCAAGCGGGCAGAATATCGCATCTACCGGCAAATGTCAGTGACTATGAAGGGTGGTATTGTGCGTACCGCACATGGTACCGGTAATTGTGGCAATTCCGGCAAAACCGGCGTCGACAAACTCAAGTTCACATATTGGGGGAACTGTCCAGCATATAATTTTCGGTCCACTTATTTTGACTTGTGACTGACTTGTCCCTATAGTGTTCACCGCATGAACACTCGTCCCAGAATATTGTCTGACAATGCGCCTGACAAGAAGAGCCAGCTCACTCTTGAGTTGCTGCAAGCTGTTGATTTAAATGATGATATTTCCCAACGCGGGTTGGCTCAGGAAATGGGTGTGGCGTTGGGGTTGGCCAATTCTTATTTAAAACGTTGCGTGAAAAAAGGCTGGATTAAGATTAGCACCGCACCGGCGAATCGTTATTTGTACTATTTAACCCCTATGGGTTTTGCTGAAAAAGCAAGGCTGACCGGCGAATTCCTGACTACTTCGCTGACCCTGTTTCGCCAGTCCGGTAATAGTTACAGCTCGATTCTCGAAAGTGCTACTGATCGCGGTGACCGGCGCGTGTTGTTTGTGGGCTTGTCCGACTTGACCGAGATAGCTTATATGCGCTCGCTGCAGAGCAATGTGGATGTTGTGGGTGTGTATCAACCGGGATCGGATAAGCAGCAGTTTTTTGATCTACCGGTGTATGGCAACCTGGCCGACTGCGCAGATTTTGATTCTATCGTCATGACGTCAATGGAGCAGACGCATGAGTTGCTGGCAGAGCTGGAGAAAGTTTTTGATCAGCAAAGGATTCTGGTGCCTTCATTGCTGCTCAATATGCACTATCGCAGTGAAGATACGGAAGCTGCACCTGATGTTTAACATTGAGGCGCGCAGAGGCCGCCACTTTTGAGGTTTATTAATGAGTGAAACAGTATTTATAACCGGGGGAGCAGGGTTTATTGGCTCTGCGTTGGTGCGATATCTGATTGACAGCAGTGATATCAGCGTGGTCAATATCGATAAGCTTACTTACGCTGGCAGCCTGCATTCCCTGGGCAGTGCCAAACACAGCGACCGACACCACTTTCACCGCGAAGATATCGTTGACGGTCCAACTATGCGTCGCCTGGTTGAAAAATATCAGCCAGATTACATTATGCATCTGGCTGCCGAATCTCATGTCGACCGCTCCATTGATGGTCCGGGAGAGTTCATCCAGACTAATGTTGTAGGAACTTACAACCTGCTCGAAGTAGCGCGTGAGTACTACGAGACTTTGAGCAGTGAACGCAAAGCCAGATTCAGGTTTCATCATATTTCTACTGACGAGGTTTTTGGTAGCCTGGGTACATCGGGATTGTTCACTGAGACCACACGCTACAAACCAAATTCACCATACTCGGCAAGCAAGGCCAGTTCCGATCATTTAGTTCGAGCGTGGAACAAAACCTATAAATTACCTGTAGTTATATCCAACTGCTCGAACAATTATGGGCCGTATCAATTTCCAGAAAAGCTGATACCGCTGATCATTCAAAAAGCCTTAGCTGGCGAACCGCTACCGATTTATGGCAAGGGCGACAATATTCGCGATTGGTTATACGTGGATGACCACGTTAAGGCGCTGTGGCAAATCGTGACCCGTGGCGTCGAAGGTGAGGTCTATAACGTGGGTGGACATAACGAGAAAACCAATATTGAAGTGGTCAACACCATTTGTTCGATTCTGGATGACATTAAACCGCGAGCCGATGGCGAGTCTTATGCAACTCAGATAAGCTTTGTCACCGATCGACCGGGGCATGATCGACGTTACGCTATTGATGCCAGCAAAATTGAACACGATTTGGGCTGGACGCCCGAGCAAACTTTTGAATCCGGCATTCGCAAGACCATCGACTGGTACCTGCATAATGCTGAGTGGGTCGCCAAGGTATCGGGCGACTACGATGGCAGTCGCCTGGGTTCCCAATAGGAGAAAACTATGAGAGGCATCGTACTTGCCGGTGGCTCCGGCTCACGTTTACATCCGGTTACACAGGCAGTATCCAAGCAGTTACTTCCGGTTTATGACAAACCGATGATTTATTACCCACTATCGTCCCTGATGCAGGCTGGAATAAGGGATATATTGATTATTTCAACGCCGCAGGATACACCGCGTTTCCAACAACTGATGCAGGACGGCTCGCAGTGGGGATTAAATATTTCCTATGCAGTGCAGCCTTCACCGGATGGTTTGGCACAGGCTTTCATCATTGGAGCGGAGTTTATCGGCAATGATGATTGTGCCCTTGTCCTGGGTGACAATGTGTTCCATGGTCATGATCTTGGCAAGAATTTACAGGCTGCCGGCGAACAAAAGAAGGGCGCTACCGTATTTGCTTACCCGGTACAGGATCCGGAGAGATACGGCGTAGTTGAATTTGACGACAGCGGACAGGCGGTCAGTCTTGAAGAGAAGCCGGCGAGTCCCAAGTCTCACTATGCGGTAACCGGTCTGTATTTCTACGATAATCGCGTGGTTGACGTGGCCAGAAGCATCAAGCCCTCCGAGCGTGGCGAACTGGAGATAACCGACGTTAACAAACAATATCTGCAATGGGGCGATTTGTCGGTGCAGGTGTTCGGTCGAGGCCTGGCATGGCTGGATATGGGTACACATGAATCTCTCCTGCAGGCTTCCATGTTTATCGAAACTATAGAAAATAGACAGGGACTGAAAGTAGCCTGCCTCGAGGAAATCGCCTTTCGACAGGGCTATATAGACGAGCAGCAGTTGGCAAACGCAGCTCTTCAATACGGCAAGAGCGGATATGGACGCTACCTGCAAATGCTATTGGACAATAAGGACCAGTTTCCGGAAATCGACTGACCCGATGCTCTCCGGCCTCAACAAAAATCGCTATCTGTTCCTGCAGATGCTCAAGCGTGAATTTGAGCAACGCTATCGGGGGTCACAGCTGGGGTTTATCTGGGCGTTTATCTATCCCATCATGATGCTGCTCGTCTATACCTTTGTATTCGGTATGGTGATGCAGGTGAAGTGGGGTGTGGCGGGGCAGGACAATATCGCATTCGGCATCATCCTGTTTGCCGGTTTGCTATGCCACAGTATGCTGGCGGAAACCTTTGTGGGTGCAGTGGGCTTGATCACCGGCAATCAGCAGTACGTAAAGAAAGTTGTGTTTCCGTTAGAGATATTGAGCCTGGTGCAAATTTGCAACTCGCTGATTCATATGCTGCTCGGCCTGCTTATTTTGCTGGTTATTTTTGTGTTGTCAGGCGGAACATTACAATTAACCTTGTTATTGGTGCCGGTGGTACTGCTGCCATTTGTGGCATTTTTACTCGGGATGTCCTGGTTCATTTCAGTGCTGGGTGTGTACGTCCGTGATCTTGGTCAGTTCATGGGTGTTTTGGTTACCGTATTGCTGTTTTTAGGGCCGATCGTCTATCCATTCGCGGCCATTCCACAAGGACTGCAAAATTATGTACTGTGGCTCAACCCCTTGACGATTATCGTTGAGCAGCTGCGGGCTGTGCTTTTATTCGGACAAATGCCTGATTGGAACTTGCTGGGTATCTATTCAATTTTTGCCTGCTTAATGTTGCTGGTTGGCGCATGGTTCTTTAAAAAAACGCGTGATGGATTCGCCGATGTCATCTAGCACATACAGCCCGCCGGTGATAGAACTGCAGCAGATCAAAAAGTGCTATGCGACCTATCGAAAACCGATTCACCGACTTTGGCAGAGCTTCGTGGTTAAGCACAAGTTCTACGACGAATTCTGGGCTTTGAAAGGCATTGACCTCACTGTAAATAAAGGTGAGACAGTAGGAATTGTCGGTAAAAACGGATCTGGTAAATCGACATTGCTGCAGATAATCACCGGTATTTTACAGGCCACCGGTGGTGAGTGCCGCACCGAGGGGCGCATCTCTGCGTTGCTCGAATTAGGGGCAGGGTTTAACCCTGAGTTCACTGGCATGGAAAATGCCCGGTTGAATGCATCTATCATGGGTTTAACACGTGAGGAATTCCACCAGAAACTGCCTGACATAGTTGAGTTTTGTGGATTAGGCGATTTCTTGCACCGGCCGGTAAAAACCTATTCCAGCGGAATGTTTGTACGCCTGGCATTTGCCGTGGCGATTAATATGAATCCTGACATACTGATCATTGATGAAGCTCTGGCTGTCGGCGATGTGCGTTTTCAGCGCAAGTGTTTCAGACGCTTGGACGATCTAAAAGAATCCGGAGTGTCAATATTATTCGTCACTCACTCCACCGATAGCGTGCTCAAGTACTGTGACCGTGCGATCATGCTGGATGCGGGTGAGTTGAAGATGACGGGCAGCCCCAAAGAGGTGGTACAAGCCTATCTGGAGATGATGTTCGAGTCCGACGTGCAGGTTGGAAAATCGGTGCAAATCAGCGCCACGGACTACAACGTTGACTTTGATCCAACTAGCGATAACTGCGTTTTGCAGGGTAGCTATAACACCAACGAGCATCGCTGGGGCGACGGCCGCGCCAAGATTTGTAATTATGAAATTTTACAGAATGGCGCGCCAACCAATGGCCTGGTGCAACGTGGCGACACTTTAATTGTACGCATGTCCGTTCTCTTTGAACAGGATGTGCAAGATTTAATCTATGGCATCACCGTTAAAACTGGTGACGGCAATGCCATTTACGGCACAAATTCGAGACTGTTGGGAAAGCTGCCAACGGAACAGGCAGGAGGGGACCTTATTTCAATTGAATTCACGCTCACACTGCACTTGCTGGCAGGCGACTATTTCGTGTCGCTGGGTGTCGCGCAGGACCATCAGGACAAGGATAATATTGCCATAGACCGACGCTACGACATGATCCATTTGCATGTTAGTGAAACCAGCGATGCGTTTGGTTTTGCGGCGCTGGATGGTCGACTGGCGCTTATCAGTTGATGCAGATGTCCGGCGAATTTATCCGTTTAAACCAGTTGCGTGCTTCCGCAAGCGGTGTATTTAAAGCGCATGAAGAGCAAGCTGCGTTTAATTATTCAGATGGCGCCGAGTCAGAGCAACGCCTGCACGATATTCTGCAGCAGGCGCAAAACCTATCCAGTGATTCAAACGAGCTGGCCGCGCAGATTCATGACTGGCCGAGCGAATATCACCTCAGCCCCACTCGCGCCAATTTGCTGCGACCACTCAACTTGAGCGGCGTCAAAAGGGTGTTGGAACTCGGATGCGGTTGTGGAGCGATTACCCGCTACCTGGCGGAAAATGGTGATGTACAGGTGGATGCAATAGAGGGTAGCCCGGTGCGAGCCGAGTTGGCCGCGATGCGTTGTCGCGGTTTGAATAATGTCACCATTGCCAGCGGCAACTTCAATGACATGGCGTTTCCTGAGGACTATTACGATCTGGTGTTATTAGTGGGAGTAACCGAGTATGCCGGACGCTACTCCACCCAATCATCTGATCAAGCTGCTTTACAGGATTTACTTGCGCTGGCACGGCGAACCGTCACAGCGCAGGGGGTGGTTTTGATAGCAATCGAAAATAGAACCGGCCTCAAATACATGATGGGTGCCTGCGAGGACCATTATGGAATACCCTATGTGGGTATTCGCAATTATCCCCAATCCACTGGCATCCGCACCTATACAGCCGATGAGTGGCAATCAGAGATTAGCCAGGCAGGCTTCCATGCCAGCCATTTTATTTTTCCATTTCCTGACTATAAGGTTCCTACATTATTGGTTAACGACCTGGCCTCACCCGATTTATTGCCTGCCCTGGCTAAAATAAAGTCGCGCGATTATCTCCAGCCGTTCGACCTGGGAGAGCGGGAAAAAATGCTCTGGGCCGCACAACTGGAAGCCGGTACCCTGCACAGAGTCGCAAACTCTTTTCTGCTGTTATTGTCTGATCAGGAGGCCTCACTGTCGACAATGGCTGATTTTGATTGTGCAGAATACGCGCAGCAAGTACCTGCTTATCAGCGGGCGGGAGCCGATCTGCCCGCGTCAACAGCGGCGCAACAGCAGCAACTTCAGCAACACGCCGAGCAATTGCAACAAAAACTTGATCTGCTAACTGGCTCGAGGGGCTGGCGTTGGCTAAACAGGTTGCGCGCGTTGCTCGGCAGGCCGATTATTAGATAGCTAATTTTTGAAACCCTGATGAGCGCACGTAAGACACTTATCCGGCTTGCCAAAAAGCTGGAGTCAAGCTGGCAGGAGGTTGAACTCGACAGCATGTCTGTGGAGGTGTCAAAGGGCTGGTACGTCAGCGAATTTGCGTTGCAGGGTGCGGTCATTGCGACCCCACGCATCATAGTCAGGGATGCTCGCGGCGTACGCATGGAACGCGAACTCACAGGCAGTCATTCGGGGCGCAACCGGATGTTGTTTTACCTGCCGGCAGGAAAAATAATAGGCCACAGTAAATCTATTAAATTCAATAGGATAGCACGTGTTTCTAACGTAGAAGGGCGCGCTCGGGTACTACTCATCTGCGGCCGTTACCTGGTCGATTTTTTCAGCTTTAAAGTGCTTCTCAGGATGCTGGTGATGCAGTTCCAAAATAACTGGGCGTTGTGTGACGAAGTACTTCA
>JAHHOC010000225.1 GCA_018677115.1 Arenicella sp.
TGCATTGTCAGCACCACTGACACCTGCAGTTTGAGTGACTTCTTCAAATCGCTTGCCATTCACATTGCGGTACAGGCGATTGGTACCAACAGCAGTAACAAAAATATCGACATACCCGTCACGGTCATAATCACCGGCGGCGGCACCCATACCGTAAATAGAATTATTCAGGCCTACTTTTGCAGTGACATCAGAGAAGCCCCCATTTCCGTCTCCCTGATAGAGAATCAAGCCGGACGCATTGCCCCTGTCGGTGGCTGCTGCTTGCGGGCCTGCCCACGGCCAGGATTGCCCGTTGATAAATAGCAAGTCGACAGCGCCGTCATTATTGTAGTCCAGCACTGCAACACCACCGCCCATGGTTTCAGGCAGCAGGCGCTCACCAGCCGCTCCATTCCAATGCCTGTGCGTCAGCCCGGCGGATTCGGTGATGTCTGTAAATTGCACTGCCGGTGGCGTCACTTGTCCAGCCACGGCAACTGGTTGCGGAGCAATCAGGGTGACATCATCGATTGCTGCCTGCTGTTGCCCGCGGTCAGGAAACAATACCCAGGCACCCGCGACTACCAGCAGCAGGAGGATAACTAGCAATGATCGCCTGAAGGCGACGGCAATAATCTGGTCGTCGCCGGGGTCCTGGTTCATGGGGCTTCCTGTTGACTGCTTTGCGCTGGCTGCAGATGGTAGATAACTACTCTGTTGGCGGCAAGATCGGCAGCCGCATCACGTTTTCTTGCCAACTGAACCGCCTGATCCTTGGCGTTATCATCTATTTTATAACGCTGGTGCAGGCGCCGGTGGCGTACAGCAGCGTCTTCATCCCCCAATTGCTGATAGAGTTGAGCCAGACCATAGTGGGCGGTGACGTTTTCTGCATCGAGCTGCAGAGCTTGCTGATACCATTTAACCGCTTGGCGGCGCAGCACATCGGCCTTGTCTACGGCATCCGGACCCCGCTCTAACTTGGCACGTTCTGCGAACGCTAACGCCAGGTCATTCAACATTCGATAGTCGTAGGCGAAATTAAACCCGCGTTCACGGGCGGCTGGAAATTGCGTGTTAACCAGTTTTCCCAAGCCTTCAATCGCCTCATCAAAATAGCCGTTCTGCAAGTTTAACTGCGCAGTAAAATAACTGATTGACCAATTTGGCGCAGGGAATTCAGCGCTAGCCGCACGGGTCAGGGCATCCGCAGATTCTGCCAGTCGGCCCTCCTGCAAATAGACGCGCGCCAGGTTAAGCGCACCGACGCCGCGTCCGCTGGATTCCACTTTCTTGAACGCTTTCTCAGCCTGCCGGAACTGGTGGCGCCGAAGCAGGCCAATACCGTAGTCGTTCCAGCGTTGCCAGAGAGGGAACTCATCCATCAGCGGCATGTTCATTTTATCCCTCGCCAGTGGCTGATCGCCTACACGCAAACGCACTCGATCGGTTGCCATTACAGTAATTGGCAAATCATTATGCTCAAATTGATCGCCAAGAATATATTGCAGATAACGGGTATCAAACTTGCGGTACTTCAGGGACACCTCAATGTCAATTTCAGGGTGATCTGTTTCCGGCACAGTAAGCAAATAATGCACAACGTCACTGGCGCCCGGGGGAATCTGGTTATTGTACAAGGAAGTAAATATGTTCTCCGGGTTGCGCCGGTCTATCCGCCGACCTTGGCGGTCGATGACATAGGCGTTCAGGAAATGAGCGCGAGAATCAACCCGCTGTGCGCCTGAATCAAGCGCCCCACTCTCACCAATCGCTTCACCGTTAGTAGATGCAACCAAATTCAGCCAGACCTGGTTTGAATCGGCGGTACCCTGAGTAAAATGATGCCCCAGCTTTAAAGTTCGAACAACGACCTCAAGCAGATACTGCTTGCCGGGCTGCACAACAAATTGCCCCGGATCAACACCGGAGCCACTACGAGAATTGAGTGGGGCAGATAATTTACCATCGATTCGGCCTGCCTCGCGAATGCCAAAAATATCCACCCTTACGATGTTTTGCAATGCCTTTCGCTGGGCCTGATTTACCCGCTCCGGCATATTGAGAAGATGCGGAATTGCCGTATTGGCCGCCGGAAACTGGTGATCATGGACACTGAGTTCGGTATTCGCCTCATAACGTTTGGCACCAAAATCCTCGGAGGGCATCAACGACATGTGACAGCCATTGCAATTTTCCTCAGCTTTATCCGGGTAGTAGAAACTCTGCACACCGTGCCCGGACACGCCACTCAATAAATAGGAGTCGTAATGGTTTTGTCCGCGTAGCCAACGATAGTCATTGAGCTGCTCCGGTATATGTACTTTGTGGCAGGTGCTGCAGAACTCAGCACTTGAATGCAGCGGCTTCAAAAAGGTTTTCTTGTGAAATGCCGGCTTGGCTTTCACCAGTGTCTGGTTTATCCATTGCAACCAGGGTTGCTGACTGTAGGCGAACGGATAATGCAAAGGCTCCTCAATTGTATAATCTGCGTTGCCGCGGGTACTGTTCACATGGGTAATGGAATGGCAGACACTGCAGGTGATTCCCGCGTTCGCTACCGGATCATCAGGATGCTCGAAGTCCATCTGATCCATCGCACCTGAAAAAAACGGCACCGGATCATGACATCCGGCACAGAAACGCACTCCCTGGTTGTTGCCATCACGCTGTTGCAGAAAGTCGCGTGTTTTGCCTACCGAAAATGCATACGCGGGATTATTAAAAGATGAAAAACGATGCATGCTCTGCGCCCATGTGCTGTGCACATCCTGGTGACATTCAGCACAGTATTCATCCATCATCAGTGACGCGGAGCCAATAAAGTTGCCATCAGCAGTCCGCGCCAGGGAGGGCAAGAAGTACTGCTCGGCACTGGCGGGCCCTGCCTGATTCCAGCGACGCGGGTCCTGGCTTTGAATGACGATCGATAGCAGAGAAATTAAACTTGCCAACGATACCACCAGTACACCACTGCGCCAGCGAATCGGTTTGCCCGCCAGCCGGTGCAGGATAAATAACCAGACCAGCACAATCGGTGTAGAGACATGCAGCCAGTAAGCAAATAAGCGTGAATCGGGATCGCGCAATTCGACCCAGGGCAGGCCGCGGGTCAACATGAGGCCAGTGGCTAACAGCAACAAAGCCGTAGCAAACAAGGCATAACCAACTTTAACTGCCCGGCGATTACGGTGGGAGCGTGCATTACGGAAATGCAGCAAGCCATAAGCAACCGCCGGAAGCACCAGTAACAGGCCAAGCACAAGGTGACCGAGAAACATCCATTGGTAGAAGAAATTCTGGATGCTAATTTCCCGCAACCATTCGATGAGGGTTACCGCAATCAGGTAAATGGAGTTGATCGCCAGCAAGGCGAACAGCAACAGCACAATAATGAGCAATCGCCGCAGACGCGGCCCAACTACCACCGGCCGCTCAGTCATCGTCCAGATTGAAAGCGGGTGTTATAGGCCCGGTGCAGCGCCTCCCGGCGCTGATTGTCCTCGTCAGGCCTTACTCGTGGCAGCGGGTCGACAGTTCCACCCTGATAGGTATACATGTCCTTGTCTTTCGCCCAACCACGGGTATCCAGAACATACCAGCGCTGCATACCTGACTCCGGCAACGCCGGTGTCTCAAATTCTACGTGTATTTCTTCACCCGGCCCGATAATTGCCAGGGCGTCGTCCACATCGGTGACCAGTTCGGTCATTTCACCCAGATTTGTATAAAACCCGGTGGGATATTTAACATCGCCAAATGGCTTGCGTTGTTGGTAAACGTATTCTGGCCGCCGCTGCGCATGATTCAGGCGTTGGTAAAAGCCGGACTTGGCGACCCGGGCCAAGCGCGGCGACAGGGTTTGCTGTTGCATCCCTGCCGGTGGTTGTTCCGTATACACGATGCGGACTCGATCCCAATATACTTCCCGGTTCCAGCTGAGGCGTAGCGCCTGAGTATCATCCGGCAGGGATTTCAATGGCAGGCTCATGATTCTGGGCATGCCAGCGGGAAAGCCAAACTCCGGATATACCGAATGCCATTTATTATCTGCATCACGCGCCTCTAATGAGACCGAACGATAGGAATTACCCGCTTGCCATGCAGAAAAATGAGTCTGCGAATACGGCAATTCAAGCCAGCTTTCGGCAACCAGTACTGGCAATGCATCGGGTCTAGTGGAGAGGGTATTGATCGGCTCATTGAATTCGAGCACCAAGGATTCCATTTCTTTGAGCAGGCCGATATAACGGCGGTCAATTTCTCCCGGAGGCATGGCACGCTGATCATGGTTCAAAATTAGCGCATGAACATCTTCCCCTGCCCCGCTGCGGGCGCTGACGGGGGTGACCGAGTCCCGGTAGAACAATGTTTCACCCGTTACTTCAGGCGCGCCGGTTCCCATTCGCTCATCGACAATGATGTTCCATTCAGGCGGCAAGTCGTAGCTCTCCAGGGCCATCGCATCAATGTAGGAATTCTCTTCCATCGGCTCCGTCACCTTAAACTGGATATTGCCGTTGCGGTTGCCCAGACTACCGGGAGCGAAGGCAACACGCTCCCATGGTCGCGGTGGCAACAGAACTCCCGGCTCAACCAGGAATCCCTGCGCGGCAACACCCAATATATCGGTGACAAAATCAAATTTCTCGCCGTTCCATGCAAACAAAACCGGACAGCTTCCCAATTGACGCTGTTCTTCGG
>JAHHOC010000238.1 GCA_018677115.1 Arenicella sp.
CTGCTGACCAATTCTGGTCAAACAGAAAAACCCGGTCCTTGCGAAACAACGACTGGCGCACCCTTCGCTCAAACAGAGTTGAAGAAGTAGTGTGTTTTTTAGTACCCATAAGTATGCTTGCTCATTATGTGCAGGGAATTGCATATGGTGAGGTTTAGTCCACGACATTTCTCTATACCCATTTTTGCAGGTGACAATTTTCGTCACTCTACAGCAACCCCCTATTCGGCCTAACAGTATTACTGCTGGCATTGCCGCCGTACAACAGCTGTATTGTTAAGCTGTGTTAAAAATGCCCAGAACAGGCGGTAAAATGTAAAAAAACAATAATTGGCGTACAGGATGTCTTCAGAAAATGACCGGAAAACTAAAGCACCATGGCTAACGCCGCGATCAGTGTCATGACAATGACAAACCAGCGATACACGTTTTCGGGAATATTTTTAACAATGGCGATGCCAAGGTAAGCACCTGCTGCGATGGCGGGAATCAATATGGCGTCGAGCAGGAAGCTGTTCACAGTGATGGTCTGCCAGGCAAACACGTGGAACGGGATCTTGAGCACGTTGATGACCAGAAAAAACCAGGCGGCGGTGCCGATGAACTGGTTTTTGGGAAATTGCATAGCCAGCAGATATAAAATCATGATCGGGCCAGCCAGGTTACCCACCATAGTGGCAAAGCCGCCAATAATACCGATGCTGTAGCCGAACAAGGGCGAAGTGGGAATGGTGGGTTGACGTTGATGTTGTTGCCAGATCATGATGGCAAGCGAGACAAAAATGATGCCGACCATGATCAGGCGAAATGCCTGGTCATCGATGATATTGCCGGTCAGGGTGCCGATTACAACGCCGATAAGGGCAAACGGCAGCAGGCGCCGCAAGTGTTGCCAGTTGGCGTGTTGGTGATAGTGATACACGCCAAAGAAGTCGGCGAAGATGAGAATAGGGAGCAGTAATCCGGTGGAGGCTTTGCCGCCAAACACAATCGCCAGTAGCGGTACTGCAATCATGCCAGCTCCAGCCACCCCGGTTTTACCCATACCAATCAGCACTGCCACCACGACCAGTATCACAAGGTCGGTTACCGACAGGCTGTAGGAGAAAAGTTCCAGCACAGTTCAGGTGCCTGATTGTCGAACTTTAAAAATGGCCATGGTCGGTCTGATCATGTTCAACGTGGTTGATGCAAATGCGCACCACGGTAGCACGTTGGCCGCACTGTAAAAACAACTTATTTAAGGTAAATTAGAGGTGCCAGACCGATTCCGCAAACCTATCCGAAGCAGTGTGCTTATGAGTGAATTCGTAAAATTTTTGCATGAGGTTTTTGAACAATTTGGCCCTATCCGTAGTCGCAAGATGTTTGGCGGGCACGGCATTTACCACAACGACCTTATGTTCGCATTGGTGGCGGACGATGAACTCTATCTAAAAGCTGATGATCAAACCATTGTCGAATTTGAACGGCTCGGTCTGACTCCCTTTGAGTTTAACAGTAAGGGCAAGATTCTGACCATGCGCTATTACCATGCACCGGAAGACATTTATGACGACCCGGATTTAGCCAGCCAGTGGGCACAACTGGGCTATGACGCCGCGCTGCGGGCGCAGCAGGCGAAAATAAAAAAGAACAAGACAGCCCGCCGAAAAAACAATTAGACCGGCATGCAAGTCATCAATCCGCCGCTGGGTCCCGTACCTCGCTGGGTTTATTCACTGTCTATAACAAGCCTATGATTATTGAAATCATCGATCGCCTGCATGATCTCCTCACGCGTATTCATGACAAAGGGGCCGTGACGGGCAATCGGCTCGTTTAATGGCTGACCCGCGACCAGTAAGAATTCAGTGGGTGCATCGTCACTGCGTGCGCTGACGTGATCGTCCCGTTCGTGCGTTTGCAGTACTGCCAGTTGGCGAGCGCCGAGCTGTTTTTCATCAGGCCCGATTGCCAGGCTACCTTCGATCACATACACGAACGCGTTGTGGCCCGGATCAATGCTTTGCTTGAAAGTGCTGCCTGCGGGCAGGGAAACATGCAGGTACAGTGGGTGCACGTAATGATTAGTGACCGCTCCACGGGTGCCGCAATCAGTAACTCCTGCAATGACGCGTACGTGGCCGCCATCAGCAAGTTGTTCAACGGTAAATTGTTCGCCACTTAACTCCTGGTAGGCGGGTTTGGTCATCTTGTCCTTGGCGGGCAAATTAACCCACAGTTGAAAACCGCTCATCAGGCCGTCGGATTGTTCCGGCATCTCTGAATGGATGATACCGCTGCCGGCAGTCATCCATTGCACACCGTGCGGCCCGATCACGCCTTCATTTCCTGCACTATCTTTGTGGCGCATGTTACCGGCCAGCATATAAGTGACAGTTTCAAAGCCCCGGTGTGGGTGACTGGGAAAACCGCCGATGTAATCATCCGGATTATCACTTTCAAAATGGTCCAGCAACAGAAACGGATCAAGCATATCGAGTTGGTGACTGGCAATCAGCCGCGTCATTTTGACGCCGGCTCCGTCCGAGGTCTTTTCCCCATCGGTGATCATGCGGACGCGCCGCGCTGTGCTTTTGCTCATGAAGTTCTCCGCAGTTGTAATTAGACTCTCAATGTATGGGGGCGCGTGGAGAAAATGACAATGGGGTTTTTTGTTGGCAGTCGCTCTCATTTTCCGCTGCAGACAGCTCAATATCCCGTAAAATGAGTGCAATACAATAAACAGGTACACAAAATGAGCTCACAAACCATATTGCAGCCGGTGGTTGCGCTGCTGCTGTTAAATTGCATTATGTTTTTCTGGATGTACGCTACCCGGATTCCAGCCATTCAAAAAGCCGGCCTGGTCATGGATCCGAATGTGCCGAGTGGTGAACAGATGAGTAAACTGCCGGCGAATGTGCGCTGGAAGGCAGACAATTACAATCACCTGCTGGAGCAGCCAACGATGTTTTATGCAGTCGCGCTCACACTGGTGTTTTTGGGTGTGGGTGATGGGCTCAATACCACCCTGGCCTGGGCCTACGTTGGCCTGAGAGTAGTTCATTCCATTGTGCAGGTACTCTGGAATGCGATATTAGTACGGTTTGGTATCTTTTTTGTATCATCGTTGTTTCTGGTGGCGCTGGTACTCCGCGCTGCCGTTGAGGTGTTCTGATGATGAAACAGTGGGTTGCAGACATGGTTAAGGAAATCGGCATTATCGTTCTGATCGGTGTGCTGCCCATTGTCTATGCGTTCGTATTTGGTGGCGCCAACATTGCCGAGCAGGTATTGCTCAAGCTGTTAGTCGACAGCCGGGTGACTGTATATCTGTTGGCCGGCGCTATTGTGTGTTTGCTGTTGGCCTGGCTGGAGCATCGGTTAATGTTCGGTTCTGCTACGCTTGAGGGCGGTCACCGGTTTATGACCTCGGTGTTGCTTGAGGCGGTACACACATTGGCCGGGTTACTGCGGATTATTGCTGGCGCCTTGCTCGGCTTTCTGGCATTGGGTGCACTGGGTATGGTGCTTATTCTAGGTAACATCAACCAAACGAGTTTTGCCGTGACCGGTGTTGTTGCTGCAACAATGGGCTTTCTTATCGCCAGACAGGCGGAAAGCGCCAAGCGCAAGTGGCTGCGCGGTAGTTAGTCTTGCCAAGCCTGAGTTTCATTCACATGTTTTGCGCCTACCTGACCGGAGTGGGTTTCCTGTGCCGCGGCATACTGGCGCTGATAGAGCATCCGATACTGCAGCATAGGGTTACCAGAGTGTTCCCACATGTGGTTGATACATTGCTGTTGGCGAGTGCGCTTGGTATGGTGTTTTCCTGGTCGATATCCGTGCAATACAATAGCTGGATAGTGGCCAAGCTGTTGGCATTGCTGGTGTATATCGGTTTTGGACTGTTGATGCTGCGCTTCGGCAACACACACCGCAAACGGATTATCGGCTTGTTGGGAGGTCTGCTCAGTTACGCCTATATCATCGGCGCAGCGCACAGTAAATCGATCTGGCTGGGACTGGCTTAGCCAGGGCAAGCCAATATGGGCCAACTTGTTATTGGCGGCCTATTTGTACAGCGCGGCTATCACCAACCCCGCCCCAATAAACATTACGCCATCGACCAGCATGGTAACCACCGTGGCGTCTAGCCCCCAGGGCTGCAGACCGTAAAATAACAGGTAGATCGACGCGACAAACGCTGCGATCAGCAGACCAAAACGCAGGCCTTCCATTATGCCGGTGCCGCTCATGCCTTTGATATAAATACAAGTGAGGATGAAGCCTTGAAGATAGCAGGAGGCAACTATCGCCCACATTATTTCGGTACCTTCGGGGCGCATCAAAGCCGTACCACCGTGGTTGCTCCAGAAATCTGCCAACAGGATGGCATTGACAATAAAGCCGTAGAACAGAATAAACGTGCCGCCGGCAATAGAGGCGATCAGGTAATTTTTAGTATTCATGTGTGTTCCTCCGAGTATAAAAGCATAGGCAATAAAAATGCCTAATACCAAGCTTATGAGCCACTGTTTAGTAACCCGTAAGCGGTCGCGGATAGAAGATACTATATCAGTAATGTTATATAACTATTTGAATGTTAATATAATATTAGTTGAGTGCACCGAAAAATAGCGATCAGTTTGTCGCTTTCCCGATGCCTGACTTCGGCATCCCAAACCTGAGTGGTCCTGCCCGTATGGCGAGTGTTAGCGGTGCATTCCAGGGTACCGTCGCGGGCTGTACCGAGGTGATTTGACTTAAGCTCGATGGTGGTGAAGCCGCGTGCGCCGTCTGGCAGGTTCGCCATGCAACCGTGGCCCGCGCAGGAGTCGGCCAGCGTCACTACGCTGCCAGCATGCAGATAACCATTGGGAGCCAGATGTGCGCGAGTAATCGATAGTTCGGCACTAAGGGTATTTTTCGCCGAATGGGTCACCGTTATACCCAGCAAATCCGGTAGGTCCTTGGCAGTTTTGAGAGTGCTTGATTGCGGTGAAGTCATAATTGGCCTGGATCTTTGCGACTACTTTTTCTGTACCTGATCGCGGGCGATGTCGACCAACACTTTGCCGACCGGAAACAGCACATCACTCCCCAGTTGTGCAGCCCGTTGCGGCGACCAGCCGGTTTCTGCGTTAGGGAGATCGGCATTATCCTTAAACGGCATTTCCAGGGTGTAGGCCAGGGTTTTAAATTGCTCGCCCAGCCAGTTGGAGGCCATGGTCATATTAGCCTTGCCGGGTTTGTCTTTAGGGTAGCCGTGTTCATCCTGAAAGTCCGGGGATACCGTCATATAGGTGTCCTTGAACAGCATTTCCAATTCGGCATGCCTTTCTGTGTAGCCTGGAATGCCTTCGCAGCCAGATACAAAATTGTATGGCAGCGCCTCGTCACCATGTACATCGAGAAAAAGATTGCCGCCTTCTGCCATCATTCTCTCCCTGACGAGAAACACCTCGGGGCTTTTTTGCATGCTTGGTTCAGCC
>JAHHOC010000242.1 GCA_018677115.1 Arenicella sp.
CCTCAGCAGAACAAGAGCCCTCAGCAGAACAAGAGCCCTCAGCAGAACAAGAGCCCGCAGCAGATGAAGAGCCCTCAGCAGATGAAGAGCCTTCAGCCGAACAAGAGCCAACTTCTGAAGACGGGGCGCAGAGCTTGATTCCAGATGATTTAACGGATTTGATTGAGGATGATCTGCTGCCCGTGGAAACGACGAGCCAGATTGAGCTGGTTTCTGAGGCTTTATATGCGGCTGAATCGGGCGAATCCGTTGATGAAGCAGTATCAAGGGCATTGCAAGATCCGGAACAGAAATTGGCCGTGGATGAGAAGGGTGCTATCGAGGAGGATTATCCAGACGCGGTAGAGTCCCAGGAGGAGCCATCGACAGATGAACTGCCAGGCACGCAGGCTGATCAGCAAGATTCAATTGAATCGTTCAGTGAACAGGAACTCGATTCCGAGCTGATGAGTGTGTTCGTGCAAGAGCTAAGAACACTTCATCATGAACTGGACGATGAAGTGGCCAAACTTACGTCACTGGGTGAAATGGCGCCGGCCATGGCTAATATCATGCGTCATTTACATACCATCAAGGGCAGCGCACTGATGGCCGAGGCGACTGGCTTGGGCGAGCTAACACATAGCGCCGAGTCTTTCCTGGAACAGAACTTCATTCGCAATGAAGAAGACCTGATCTCTGTCAGGCGTACACTTGAACATTACTCTGATGTGGTTGCCACTGCTGCGACAAATTATGCTGAGGGTGAAGAGTTTGAAGCTCCGCCAGAATTACTGGCTAGTTTTAACGCGCCGGACTCAGCTGCAAAAGCTCCAGAGTCGGCCTTGGAAAGCGTAGATGAGGATTCTTTTGATCCCCATCAAGAGGCTGATGAGGCATCGCATGCAGTGATGTCTGAGGTTGATGATCAGCTCCTGCAACAGGTTGAAATCGATGAGTCTCTTGCATCAATTTCCAGCGACATGGTGCAGATTAATTCGTCCTGGAAGTCGGCGCGTGGATGGCGCAAGGTGAAGCCAAAAATGCTTGAGCAATATGCCGAATTGGAGAGCCTGGTGGGACGGTTTGAGCAACTTGCTCCGCTGGTTTCGGCGGTCGACAAATGCCGTCAACAGGTGGAAACGCTGAAGCCAACAAGCAAAGCCGAATTCAAGCAATCAAAATCCGCGATGGAAGAGGTATTTGATTCCATCATATCGGCCGCGGCCCGCCTGTCAGCGGGTCAGTCTTTTGATGCAGTCGATGATATTGAAGCATTGTTGGCTGGGATAGATGAATCCGGTGATGCGCCGCAGCAGGTGGACAGAGACAAAAAAGCAGCAGATGTGTTCGTGGCCAACACGGCTACAGATGTTGCAAAGGCCGAGCGCCTGAATCTGGAGCGTCAGGAAAAAGCTGCCCGAGAGCGGGCTGCCGCCCTGCGGATCCGCACCGAGACACTGGATAGCCTGACCAATTATGTGGGTGATGCCAGCATGAACCGGTCACAGATGAAAGAAGAAGTTGTCTCTATTAAGAGCGTGGTGGAAAATCTTTATAACAACGTGCAAAGTTTTACCAGCCAATTACGCGAACTGGAGATCGAAGCGGACAGTAATATCACCTCTCGCTCAACTGAATCTTTAGCTAAGGACAGGGGCGCTGAATTTGATCCTCTGGAAATGGATCGCTATACCAAGTTGCAGCAATTGTCCCGCGGCCTGGCCGAGAACCTGGACGAGCTGGGTGGTATTCAAAATAGCCTCAGCTCCTTCGTTTACCGAACTGAGACTGCATTGCAGAAACAAGATCGGCTTAACCGCGAACTGCAGGACGAGATCATGCAGGTCAGGCTGGTTTCTTTCGGTGGTGTTGGTCCGCAATTACGGCAAGTTGTACGCCGCACCGCACGGGAACTAAAAAAGGATGTGGAGCTTGAAATTATCGGCGCAGATGTACGTATGGATAAAGCGATTCTTGATGGTGTGATTCCGGCGCTGGAGCATATGTTACGCAATGCTGTCGACCACGGCATCGAAGCACCGGAAGCAAGACGCAAGGCCAAGAAAGATAAGGTAGGAAAAATCACTGTTGAATGCCGACAGGTGGCTAGGGAAATCGTCATCAATATCCGGGATGACGGCGTTGGGCTAAACCTTGAGAAAATCCGTAACACGGCTATCGAAAATGGGTTGCTCAAAGAGGATCAACCGCTGCGACCGGAAGATATGATGGTCTATATATCGCAGAGCGGGTTTACTACGGCAGATAAGCTGACCAAGATATCCGGCAGGGGAGTGGGCATGGATGTGGTGCAGACAGCACTGCGGCGGATGAGCGGCAGCGTTGCTTACGACATTGATAACGATCAGCCCGGCTCCAGCTTTATCATCCGCCTGCCTATTTCAATGGCAGTAACCAGTGCCATGTTTGTGGAGGCAGGTGACACTCAATTTGCAATTCCGGCACGTACCATTGAACGGGTGGTGAATATTGACGCCGAAAAATTGATCAAGCTGTTGAAATCTGAAACCCCCATTCTGGACATGGGGGCACAGAATTATAAGCTGATTGACCTGGCCGACTACCTCGGGTTTGAATCGAAAGTGCCCAACATGGACGATAAATTGTCAGTTATTTTGGTTAGTTCAGGTGTGCAGAATATCGCCGTCATCGTTGAAGACCTGTTCGATACACAGGAAATTGTGGTTAAAAACCTGGGTGAACATTTAGGCCGTATCCCGATTTATGCAGGCGCGACGATTCGTGCCGCCGGCAGGGTTGTGATGGTGCTGGATCTGGTCGGGCTGTCTTACTACGAATCATTTATCGGCCTGCCGGATGCCTTGCGCGAGCAGGCTGATGCCGGCATTAAAGTGCCTACCGTTATGGTTGTGGATGACTCCCTGACCGTGCGCAAGTCGGCGGAGCGGGACATTACTGCACTCGGCATTTCAACGGTGTTGGCGAAGGATGGACTGGATGCTCAGGAGCAACTGGGTCGGCAGGCGCCCGACATGATATTGCTGGATATTGAAATGCCGCGTATGGACGGCTTTGAGCTGCTTGAGTGGGTGAAATCCACTGAGGAGCTTAAAGATATTCCCGTTGTGATGATCTCATCGCGAGCAACCGAAAAATATATTGAAAAGGCAACCAAATTGGGCTGCAGCGCATTTCTCGGAAAACCCTACCTGATGGAAGACTTGCTCGCCGTGTTCAACAAGTACCTGGAACTGGAAGCGCCGCTGGTGCTGGATAAGAAATAGATCATGGCCAAGAAGAAAGACGACAACATTGTGGAATGTTATTTACTGCCGTCGGCGCCCATGCCGATCGTACTGCCGGTCGAAAGCATTGCTGAGATAGTGGTCAAACCGGAAATCGAAAAGCTTGATTCGGCCTCGGCAAACTGGATGAAGGGACACACAACCTGGCGCAATCAGCGGATTCCGGTGATGTCGTTTGCAGCATTGAACAATCCCGAACTGGACGAGTCCAGGAAACGTAAGCCACACCTGATAGTCTTAAACCCAGTACCCGATGCGGCCCGCAAAGCTTACACTGGTTTGTTGTGTTTCGGGAATATCGAAAAGATTGATGTCACGCCCTCGGCTGCTATCACTGATATGCCTGAGTCGGTAGATAAACGCTACGTGGAAGCGGCGCTGAAATTTGAGAAAAAGTTAATGATGATTCCCAAATTAGCTGCGGTCAGCGTCGCGTTTTCCTACTTTTAGCCAGTCTCGGGAGTGGGCCGGCTAGCCGGTTAGTTACGACCGTCACGGCAAATATCAACGCTAGCCAAAATAGCCGCCGGCAAATGGAGTTAATTCAGTTTCGGCTGATGCACGGCGTTCGAAATTTGCTATATTACGCCACTACAAAAAAGAGCTAAGGGCGTTCGCTTCATGTTATCAATCACTCGGCAACAACTTGCCAATACCATCCGTGTTTTAAGTGCCGACGCGGTGCAACAAGCAAACTCCGGCCATCCCGGTGCGCCAATGGGAATGGCCGACATCGCCGAAGTGCTGTGGAATGATTTTCTGGTACACAATCCGGGCAATCCCAATTGGGTGAATCGAGACCGGTTTGTGATGTCCAATGGACACGGTTCAATGCTGATTTATGCGTTGTTACACCTGACCGGTTACGAGATTACGCTGGATGATATTGCCGATTTCAGGCAACTGCATTCTAAAACACCCGGACATCCGGAGCATGGTTATACCCCGGGTATTGAGACCACCACCGGACCACTGGGGCAGGGAATCGCCAATGCGGTGGGCATGGCGATCGCAGAGAACACGCTGGCGGCGCAATTCAATACCGAACAACATCGCATTGTCGATCACTACACTTATGCTTTTATGGGTGACGGATGCATGATGGAAGGGGTGTCACATGAGGCCTGTTCGCTGGCGGGCACCCTCGGACTCGGTAAACTCATTGCATTCTGGGACGACAATGGAATTTCTATTGACGGTAAAGTCGATGCATGGTTTACCGATAACACGCCGCAACGCTTTGAAGCATACGGGTGGCAGGTGATTACCGGAGTTGACGGTCACGATTCCGGGTCCATTCAGGCAGCAATCACCAAGGCCAGAAGCGAAACCGGAAAACCCTCCCTTATTTGCTGTAAAACGGTGATCGGAAAGGGGGCTCCAAACAAGCAAGGCAGTGAAAGCTGTCATGGTGCGCCATTGGGTGCTGATGAGGTCGAACTGTTACGCGAAACACTCGGCTGGCAGGCAGAGCCTTTTGTTGTGCCACAAAATATCGCCGAGCAGTGGAGTGCGGCAGAAAAAGGTGCTGAGGCAGAAAACAAGTGGCAGGAATTGTTTGACGATTACCGGAAATCGAATCCGCAACGCGGCGCTGAATTCTCGCGTCGCATCAATGGCGAGTACCGGATGACTGGGAGTCAGCCATTCAGACCCTGATCGAGCAAACTGATGAGGCAGCAGCAAAGATTGCTACCCGCAAAGCCAGTCTGCATGCGTTGAACGGTCTGGGGCCCTTATTGCCTGAATTGATTGGCGGTTCAGCAGATTTAGCTGGGTCCAACTACACCATCTGGGATCAATCAAAAGCCATCAGTGCGGCTGACGCAGAGGGCAACTATATTTATTTCGGTGTACGTGAATTTGCCATGGCCGCGATATCAAATGGTATTGCGCTGTATGGTGGGTTTAAGCCCTATGCCGGAACATTTCTGGTTTTTACCGACTATATGCGCAATGCCATGCGGATGTCGGCATTGATGAAACAACCGGTAATTTATGTGTTGACCCACGATTCAATCGGACTCGGTGAAGATGGGCCCACGCATCAGCCGGTTGAGCATGTGACTAGCCTCAGAATAATCCCCAATATGTCGTTATGGCGACCCTGTGATTCGCTCGAGTCGCTGCTTGCCTGGACGATTGCCTGTGAAAAAACTGACCAACCGAGCAGCCTGGTGTTTTCCCGGCAAGGGCTACCTCATCAATCAAGAAATACCGAACAGATCAACAACATCAGAAAAGGCGGTTATATTCTTAAAGATTGCGAGGGAGTCCCGCAGTTGATTCTTATCGCCAGCGGATCAGAAGTTGAGCTTGCCATGCAGGCTAGTGCGAAGTTAGAGCAGGACGGAACCCGTGTTCGTGTGGTTTCAATGCCGTCGACCGATCATTTTGATGCCCAATCCGCAGATTATCGTGAATCGGTTTTACCGGCCGTGGTAGATAAACGCATTGCCATCGAAGCTGGCGTCCCCGACTACTGGTACAAATATGTGGGCGTTAATGGCGCTGTCATCGGCATGAGTGAATTTGGCGAGTCGGCGCCGGCGGACGTGCTGTTTGAGCATTTTGGTTTTACCGTGGACAATGTGCTCACCGTTGCTGATAGCTTAATAGCAGCGAACGCAAAATGATGTATAGATCGCTCATAATCAGCTAAATCCATAAAACAAAGATTAACTGACACCATGTTATTAATGCGCGACCAGAAATTAACCGGCCACAGGGTCTTGATCCGGCAGGACCTAAATGTGCCGCTCAGTGATGGGGTTATCCAGAATGATGCGCGTATCCGGGCGTCCTTGCCAACCATCCGCCAGGCAATTGAGCAGGATGCCAAGGTTATCGTCATGTCGCATTTGGGCAGGCCGGTTGAAGGCGAATTCGACCGCCAATACTCACTGCAGCCAGTGGCTGATAGAATGGGCGAGTTGCTCGGCGTGCCGGTGCGACTCGAGCAAGATTGGTTGGACGGTGTGCGGCTGGGCCACGGAGAAGTGGTGCTGTGTGAAAACGTACGCTTCAATGTCGGTGAGAAAGCCAATGACGAGGACTTGTCGAAACGCATGGCGGCGCTGGCTGATATTTTTGTCATGGATGCATTTGGCACTGCACACAGGGCGCAGGCTTCGACCTGCGGAGTTGCCGAGTTTGCGCCTATCGCCTGCGCCGGTCCTTTACTGGAGGGTGAATTAATAGCGCTCGCCCGTGCATTGGACGATCCGGCAAGGCCAATCGTGGCGATTGTGGGTGGATCAAAAGTTTCCACCAAACTGGAAGTGTTGAGCGTGCTGACAGAAAAGGTTGATCAGCTCATTGTTGGTGGGGGGATTGCCAATACTTTTATCGCCGCGGAGGGCCATGCGGTCGGTGAATCCTTGTATGAACCGGACCTGATTCCGCAGGCTCAGGCACTGATCCGCAAAGCCGCGGAAACCGAGGGCGCGATTCCCATCCCTGTTGATGTTGTCTGTGGCAAGGAGTTTTCCGAAAGTGCCGTAGCGGAAACCAAAGCTGTTGCTGATGTTTCAGAAGACGACAGGATTCTTGATATCGGGCCCAAAACCTCCGCAATGTATGCAGACTTGCTTTCTGAAGCCGGCACGATAGTGTGGAACGGGCCAGTGGGCGTATTCGAGTTTGAACAATTCGGTGCTGGAACACGGGCAGTTGCCGAGGCAATCGCCGGCAGCGATGCATTTTCCATTGCCGGGGGTGGCGATACCGTTGCCGCAATTGACAAATATTCGGTTGCCGGCGGAATATCCTATATTTCCACCGGTGGCGGTGCATTTTTGGAATTTCTGGAGGGCAAGGTGCTGCCCGCAGTCGAGATTTTGCAACTCAGGTCAACAAGCGATTAAGCGACGCGCCTAAATGTTGCCGAAATGGCAACGCACAACAGCAAGGACTATTGATAAATGAGTTCAAAACGGACGTATGCTTGAGAAAGCTTCGATCATTAGCGAACTAGCCACCAAAAAGTAATAACTTCTTGCTGATGCGCCTGCCACCCGAGGCTGACTTAACAGAGTGTATTTATTAAATAATCACAGTCCACTAGTCATCAGTCACCACTTCATATTCCTTAGTCACCAGCAAATCCGCACTTTCCCTCAGTGCCTGCACCATCTGGTGCTCTTGCTTCAGCACAGCCCAGCGGTAGTCATTCTGCGGTTCCTTGCCCCTGACCGCCTGGGCCTTCTTGGTATCATGATAAGTCAGGTCGATAAAAACACGCAGGTCGAGTCCTTCAGTTTTATTGGCATACAGACCATCGATGATCAGCATGTCCACTTCATTGAAATCTGTGATCAGGGTATCAACCTGTTCCGTGACGAGGTCTATACAGGGC
>JAHHOC010000281.1 GCA_018677115.1 Arenicella sp.
GAATATGGGTCAGTCGAACAGCCGAATCGGTTTTGTTGACATGTTGTCCGCCAGAGCCCGATGCACGGTAAGTGTCGACCCGCAGATCGCTGGGATTAATTTCCATGTCCTCACCCACTTCATCGGCTTCAGGTAATATGGCGACCGTGCAGGCCGAGGTATGCACCCTGCCTTGAGTTTCCGTTTCCGGTACACGCTGTACCCTGTGTGCGCCCGACTCAAACTTGAGTTTTGAATAGGCGCCTCGTCCTTCAATCCGCGAAATAATTTCCTTGAAGCCGCCATGTTCGCCTTCACTTTTGCTCACTACTTCTACTTTCCAGCCCTGGGATTCGGCATAGTGGGTGTACATCTTAAATAAATCTCCGGAAAATATGGCGGCCTCATCGCCTCCGGTTCCCGCCCGTATTTCCAGAAAAATATTATTGTCGTCGTTTGGATCCTTAGGCAATAAAAGGGTTTGCAGCTCGGTCAGCAGCTGTTGCTGGTGTTGTTTGATATCCAGTAGCTCCTCGTGAGCCATTTTGCGCATCTCTTTATCATCTTCTTCGGCCATCGTCTGCGCAGCCTCGGCATCTTCTTGCAGGGCTCGATATTGTTGATAATTCTCTATTACTGGCGTGATTTCCGCCAATTCAATGCTGAGCCTGCGGAAGTCGTTCTGGTCGCTCTGTGTTTCCGGGTCGGACAACAGCGCATTGAGTTCTTCCTGTCTATCAACCAGGTTTTCCAGCTTTAGCCGAATGGAATCTTTCACGGATTGTTCCGGTTATTCCGGTTCTTTGTCAGAGCGCTGTGAGTCCAGACCGAATAGCTCGCGGGTCGCAATAAGCAGCGATTCATCGTTATTATGGCGCAGCGACTCGGTCGGAGTGTGCATGAACTTTTGTGATAGAGCATGGGCAAATTGCTGCAGCACCATTTCCGGGTTGTCACCGGCCTGAATTCGTTTTACTGCGCTATCCAGCTCGCTTCGGGTAAGCTGGCTGGTTTGATCGCGCAACTCTCTGATAGTTGGTACACACTGCAGATGATTAAACCAATGCATAAATTGTAAGGTTTGGTCTTCAACGATCTTTTCGGCTTCTATTGCTGCCTGCTGCCGGGTTTCCAGATTGTCTGATACCACTCTTTGCAGATCGTCAACGGTATACAAATACACGTTATCAAGCTGGTTGACCTGGGGTTCGACGTCCCGCGGTACAGCGAGATCCACTACCATCATGGAGCGGTTCTTGCGTTGTGCGAGGGCGCTTTCAAATGCGCCTTTGCCCAGAATTGGCAAGGTGCTGGCTGTCGAACTGAATACCATGTCGGCATCCGCCAGGCGGGTGGGTAATTCGTCCAGCGATATCGCCTGGGCATTGAATTCACCTGCCAGGTTGCGGGCTCTCGATGCGGTCCGGTTCGCTACGATTATGTTCCTTACTCCCTGGCTGTAAAGGTGACGACAAACTAACTCAATAGTTTCTCCGGCACCCACCAGCATCACTGTTTGCTTGGAGACATCTGAGAAGATCTGCCTGGCCAGGGCAACTGCGGCGTAAGCAACCGACACTGCGTGGCTTCCGATATTGGTATTGCTGCGGATTTTCTTGGCCACCGAAAAGGTATGCTGGAATAGCCGGTTCAGCACCTTTCCGGTATTACCGTTCTTGTGTGCTTTAGCAAACGCGGTTTTCATCTGGCCAAGTATCTGTGGTTCGCCAATTACCATTGAATCAAGGCCCGCAGCCACTCGAAACGCGTGTTTGACTGCCTGCTGATCGGGGAAGGCATACAGGTAGGGAGCGACATCATCCCTGTTCAGCTCATGAAAATTACACAGCCAGTCTGTTGCTACCTTTATATCGACATCAGGAACCCTGCAGTACACCTCGGTGCGATTGCAGGTGGAGAGAATAGCGGCTTCTTCAATTCCGCGTGTCTTGGCGATATCAGACAACGCCTCTTCCAAATGATCAGCGGCCACCGCAGCACGTTCGCGCACTGCGACCGGGGCTGTTGTGTGGTTGAGACCAATAGATAAAACGTGCATATAAGCTTACGGTCAAAATACTCGGCATGAGCCGGAGAGGCGCTATTTTAACTGTTTTTTGGGGCGTCAGGGCAATTAACGCCTATCGCCGTCAGTCAAATATTCGATCGTCTTTGTCGGCCGCAAAATGACCCAATAACTCCCGTACCGGTGTAAACCATAATATAACCGCAATCAGCATAAAGATCGCAGCCAATAGCGCAGCAAGCCAATGCCCTTGCTGTGCCCACCAGAGCGATAATCTAAACAATTGCATCAGGCCAAGTGCCACCAGCACCAGGCAGAGTCCACTCAGTAGCCGATTAGGCTGGTTTTCGCTATCGCCCTGTGGGTTGGTTTTACAGGCCAATCTGATTACAAACTGGGTAACCAGTAGCCATGCCAGGATTCCGGTGATGATCCAGATGGTCAGTGGAATACCGCGATTGAGAAAGTAGCAGCTAACTATAAATATCACAACGCTATGGCCAATTTTTGACCGGCGCAACATTGTCCACAGATCCTGTGCCCTTTTTTGATTTGATGCCTCCAGCCGCAGATGCTGGAAACTTGTGAGTAACAGGCTTAAAGCGATACAAAACAGAGCGCTCATAAAGGCGGTGTGTGCCATGCTGCCAATGTCGGATTGGAAACTCGCTAATTCAAACAGGCTGGTGAGGGCAATTTCATAGTGACGCAGCAGGTTCAAATCCCATGACCATTCCAGGTAATGTGTTTTCCACGCACCGATGCCCATGGCGGCAGCTAACCCAATCACCATCAGCAGGCTGAACAGCAACTGGTATAAACTGAGTAAGTGCCAGTGAAAGAAACGGCTGTCAGCCGCGCCCTGTTGCACAACGGGCGTTTCCCGGCTGCCCAAAAACCTCAACAGTACCGCCAGCAGGCTACCAAAGAAAAGCAGGCTGACAGCATTGAAGGGAGGTTGTGAGAGGTTTCGGGATGCGGAACTTTGCACTGGCGCATCCAGTGCAGGTTGTAGCCACACCAATGTCAACAGGGCAAGCACGCTAACGGCAACAATCAGGTATCCGGACAAGGTGGCAATATGGTTGTTAAAATGCGGATTGCTGGATAGAAGTGCCGCGGTCAGTATCATACAAAACGCGAACACTGTGCTGTTATTCACCACCAGCCAGTCAACTGCATGGCCGAATGGCAGCCAGGAACCATATACTGCGATACCCAACATGTCGGCCATGATCAAGCCCAGTGTGAGTACTGCGGCAGCGGTAATTTTAACAAGTGTGTCAGGAATCAGGCGGTGAGACAGCTGCAATATACTGCTGGCTGGCAGCAGGCAGACAAGAACCCAGAATATTCCTGAC
>JAHHOC010000300.1 GCA_018677115.1 Arenicella sp.
CCCCTTGCTACCAATGATAGCGAGGCGGGTAAATTATGTCGATAGATATCACCTTTCCAGATGGAGCGGTTAAGCAATTCGAGGCCCCGGTCACCGGCCTGCAGATCGCTGAGAGTATAAGCAGCGGATTACGCCGAAACGCGGTAGCGATTATAGTGAATGACCAGGCTTGGGACCTGACCCGGGAGATCGTCGAAAATGCCACTGTTTCAATAATCACTCGCGACAGCGAGGAAGGACTGGAAGTGCTGCGTCATGATACTGCGCACGCCATGGCGGAGGCGGTTAAAGAACTCTATCCGGAAACTCAGGTCACTATCGGCCCGGCGATTGAAGATGGTTTTTACTATGATTTTGCCCGTGACGAGGCCTTTACTCCGCAAGACCTCGATGCAATAGAGGCACGTATGAAGGAAATTGTTAAGCGCAATGAACCTGTTGTACGTGAGGTATGGGAACGCAACCAGGCCATCGAGTACTTTAAGAGCATTGGCGAAGCCTATAAGGCCGAGATCATCGCAGATTTACCGTCAGATGAAGTTATCACTGTATACCGACAGGGCGAGTTTGTGGATCTGTGTCGCGGGCCTCACCTGCCATCGACTGGCATATTACGGGATGGGTTTAAATTGACCAAGCTGGCGGGAGCCTATTGGCGTGGCGATTCGAACAATGCCCAGTTGCAGCGTATATATGGCACAGCATGGTCGGATAAAAAGCAGCTTAAGGCTTATCTGCGCAGAATGGAGGAAGCGGAAAAACGCGATCACCGTAAATTGGGCAAAACATTGGATTTGTTCCATATCCAGGATGAAGCGCCCGGTAGCATATTCTGGCACCCGAAAGGTTGGGCATTGTATCAGGTGGTACAGAACTATATGGCCGAGCAGCAGAACCGGCGCGGGTACCAGGAAATTAAAACGCCACAAATTGTCGATATCTCATTGTGGGAAAAATCCGGACACGCATCAAAGTTTGGCGATGACATGTTCACGCTAAGCACTGAAGACCGTGACTACGCAGTCAAGCCGATGAACTGCCCATGTCACGTGCAGGTGTACAACCAGGGTCTCAAGAGCTATCGCGACCTGCCGTTGCGGCTTGCCGAATTTGGCTCCTGTCACCGCAATGAGATGTCAGGAGCGCTGCATGGCATCATGCGGGTGCGGAGCTTTGTTCAAGATGACGCACATATTTTTTGTACCGAAGAGCAGATTCAGGCGGAAGTGAAGGAATTCATCGATTTTCTGCATGACGTTTATCATGATTTTGGTTTTGATGAGGTCATCTACAAGCTTTCTACCCGTCCGCCACAACGGGTGGGTGATGACGCCGATTGGGACCGCGCTGAACAGGCTCTGGAAACCGCGCTAAATGATAGTGGCCTGGACTGGGAACTGCAGCCAGGTGAAGGTGCCTTCTATGGCCCAAAAGTGGAGTTTTCACTGAAAGACTGTATTGGTCGGGTCTGGCAATGCGGCACAATCCAGGTCGATTTTTCCATGCCTGGCCGATTGGGAGCTGAATACATTGCTGAGGACGGCAGCAAGCAGGTACCGGTTATGCTGCACCGCGCTATCCTGGGTTCGATTGAGCGCTTTCTCGGAATATTGATCGAACAGCACGCCGGCGCGCTACCGGCGTGGTTAGCGCCACAGCAGGCAATGATTGCCACTATTGTCACTGATGCGAACGATTATGCGGTGCAGGTGGCAGAGGCGCTGCGCAATGCAGGTCTGCGAACCGGGCTGGATCTGCGCAACGAAAAAATTGGTTATAAGGTTCGTGAGCATAGTTTGCAGAAAATACCTGCGATCCTCTGTATAGGAAAACGCGAAGCGGAGAAGGGCTCTGTGGCTGTCCGACGATTTGGCAGCAAGGCACAGACGGTTATGCCGCTTGAACAATTTATAGATGAATTTATTAATGAAATAGAAACTAAACAACAGTACACATTCGGAGAAATCGATGGAAACTAAAAAAACACTTAGCTTACTTGCCGGCCTGGGCGTGCTGGTTGTCGCAGCCTATATTGGATTCGGTGGCGCAAATCAGCAGAATACGGCTTTGGCTGCATCCCCCGCAGACACAGAAGTAAAGCTGGAAGATGAAAAAGCCAAGCTCGGTTATATGTACGGCTCCCAGATAGCGACAGATATGGTTCGGGCCGGCGTTGTATCGGAGATTGATATTGAAGCATTTCTGGCCGCGCAACGTGATGCGTTCGCTGGCAGAGAGCCACGTATGAGCCTGGAGGAAATGCAGGCTGTACAACAGAGCTATATGGCCAAGCAGCAAGCCGCCGCGGCCGTACTGGCAGCCCAGAACAAGGCCAAGGGTGAAGC
>JAHHOC010000301.1 GCA_018677115.1 Arenicella sp.
GATCCGGTCAGCGGATGGGGTCTGCACTGCCGAAGCAATATATTGAATTGGCTGGCATAGCGATTTTGCAATGGTCGTTAGCGGCTATCCTTTCCGATGCGCGGATCAACAAAGTCGTTGTTTGCATAGCGGAAAATGATAATCACTGGGATTCGCTGCCAATATCCAAAGACCCGCGAGTTATGAGCACGCCCGGGGGTGACACACGTGCAGAGTCGGTGCTTAATGGTCTGGATGCCATTGCATCTTATGCGAAAGATAATGATTGGGCGCTGGTACATGATGCGGCGCGTCCCTGCCTGTCATCTGCATTATTAAATAAATTTATCGATGCGCTTATACAAGACCCGGTTGGCGGTATCCTCGCAATGCCCTGTGCGGACACATTGAAACAGTCCGTCCCCGGATCCGACAGGATTCTAAAAACGCTGGCGCGCGACAATGTATGGCTGGCGCAAACTCCACAAATGTTCCGCTACCGTGTTTTAGGTGACGCACTGCGAACTGCCATGAAAAATCAGACCACAATAACTGACGAGGCATCCGCAATCGAGGGCGTGGGTCTTGAGCCGCGATTGATACAGGGGTCGAGTATCAATATAAAGGTGACGACTACAGAGGATCTGGTATTTGCCAGTGCCATCTTAAGTCCTTAAGCCGGTTCGGAAACTGGTCTTAATAGCGTACAATTGGAGCGAGTAAAACACTGTCCCTGATCCATCCGTCGGGAGCGGGCACCAATACTGATAATGTCAATATCATGCCAAAATACCGATTGTTATGAAATTTGCCCGATTAGATAGATTATTACTGATCGCGGTCCTTTGCCTGGGTCTCTCAGGGTGCCTCGGAACGGCAGTCGGTTTGGTAGTGGACACTGCCATTGAAGTGGCCAAGGTGCCGTTTAAGGTGGGTGGCGCAGTAATCGACGTGGTCAGCGGTGATGAAGATAAAGCGTCGAAGGAGAAGGGTAAGGCTGAATCAGACGGTGAGGAAGATAAAGGGGATGAAAAGTAATGCGTGTTGGCCACGGCTATGATGTGCACAAGCTGGTTGCGCATCGTAAGCTTGTCTTAGGTGGTGTTGAGATAGAGCACTCGACCGGTCTGCTCGGTCACTCTGACGCCGATGTGGTGCTGCATAGTGTTTGTGATTCCATGCTGGGTGCGCTTGGTCTGGGTGATATCGGTCATCACTTTCCCGACAACGACTCACGCTACAAGAACATCGACAGTCGTGAACTGTTACGCCAGGTGTGTTCAACAATGGATGAGCAGAATTATTCTATCGCGAATCTGGATATCACAATTATTGCCCAGGCACCAAGGCTGGCAGCGCACCTGCCGCAAATGCGGATTAATATATCGGAAGATTTAAGAGTTAATACCGGGCAGGTTAATATTAAGGCCACTACAACGGAACACCTGGGGTTTGCGGGACGGGAGGAGGGTATCGCGGCACACGCCGTTGTCCTGCTGATCGAAAATGAATGAACCTAATATTGACAATATAAAGAACCCCAAGTTGACGCAGCAGAAAGCGCTGCAGCTGAATCTCGACGATGGCATCTATGGCACCGTTGTCGAGATCGGCGCGGGACAGGAAGTGGCGCGGCAGTTCTTCAGTGCCGGTGCCGCTGCCGGAACGATCGCCAAGACAATGTCTGCCTATGACATGAAGATCAGCGATGAAGTCTATGGCAAGGCGGGGCGCTATGTGAGTCGCGAACGCGCTGAACAGATGCTGCAGCACGAATACGATCTGTTAATGCAGAGACTACAACAGCAGAGAGAAGTGCAGAGTCGGTATTTTGCCTATGCGGCGACCGTCACTGCACGCAGTTATTCGCAGAAAAATGAATGTCATGGCTGGATTGGAGTGCGCCGCCAATTCGAAGTAGGTGGCGAACCCAGTGAAATTATTTTGCATGTTCGCATGCTGGATGAAACCAACAGTGAGCAGTCAGACGCGTTGGGGATACTGGGTATTAACCTGATTCACAGTGCCTATCATGCTAACAATGACCCTAAAGCGATTATCGACGCCTTGCAGGATGGCATGGGCCAAAGTGATCGAATCGAGATTGACCTGATTCATTTTTCGGGTCCGGATTTCGCCGGCGTTGAAAACCGACTGCTGAATTTGCACCTGATTCACAGTTGGGCCTGCCGGGCAGTTATGTTCGACGCCGACGGAAAATCAATTGTGCCAGCATCAGCGTTACGCAAGAAAGACACGGTAGTGATTCGAGGTTCTTTTAAACCGCCCACCAAAGTCCACATGGATATGAAGCAGACCGCGGTTAATCATTTTCTGCAGGAACAGGGTGTTGAGGAGGACAAGGTGCTAGTGGTGGCTGAAATTACCATGAATGAGCTATCCGGTCAGGGCGATGATGCAGATACCGATTTCCTGGCGCGGGTGGATTTACTCAATGAACTGGGATTTTCAGTGCTGATTTCCGACTATTTACGGTTTTTCCGCCTGCGTTCGTGGATCAGGCGATACACGCCAAATCGTATCGGTATTGTGCTCAGCGTGCTCGACTTCGACTATCTTTTTGCTGAAAAATACTATCAGGGGTTGGAAGGCGGCATCCTCGAGGCATTCGGGAAATTATTCTCGGATAACACCAATGTCTATGTTTACCCGAGTATTTGCGACGGTAAATTGGTAACCCTGGACAATGTTGATGTGAGTGATGATCTGCGCTATTTGTTAAAGTATTTGATCAATAAGAAGGCGATGGTTTCCGCCGATATAGTTGATGTGAAAAATCTCGAAATTTCGGCGCGGGAAATTATTAAGTTGATCCCGCAAGGTGCCGGGGACTGGCAAAAACAGGTGCCGGCAAAGACCGCAAAAAGCATTATCAAGAATAAGTTATTTGGATACGCGGATTAACCTATCACAGCTCTCTAACTCGTGTCGCGCTGCAGCCGCGGGCGGTAGAGTCGGTATGATAT
>JAHHOC010000305.1 GCA_018677115.1 Arenicella sp.
GTTTAATAGCCCTGCTTTCGCGGCAGCGGACTTGAATACCGGCTTTATCGACAGGCACGCTGAGCTTGTATTTAAGCGGCCAGCAATCGAAATAGCACATTGCCTGCCGTTGGCCGTCTTATTCCTGCGCCTGCAATGTGAAGCTATCGGGAGGCAGCACGAAATGCCTACCCCATGGCAGCAGAATAATAGCTGGCGTGCCAACCAGCCCAACGCACAACGCTTTGAAATCACCATGGCGGGGGAAGACCATGGTGTCAGCATCATGCCAGACACTGCGGCTGCCAGACACCACTTCACGGTCGATGCTTTGCAACAGCAGTTTGCCTGCAGCGGTGAGTTGAGCGGCAACCACCTGTCCGCCGCCATTGGCGACAAGCATTTTGAAGCAACAGTGGCCTATAGCAACACCAGCTATACCCTGTTTGCTGATCAACTGGCGGCTCCGGTGGAGTTCGCTGTCACACCACTTGATCTGGGTGATGGTACTGACTCGAGCGCGGCCAGCGATTATTGTGCGCCGATGAATGGCACCGTGGTTGAAGTATTAGTCGCGGCTGGCTCTGAGGTGGCTGAGGGTGATGTGATTCTGGTAATGGAGGCGATGAAGATGCAGCACAGTGTGACTGCCAACCACGCAGGCACCGTCACCGAGCTGTTTTACCAAGCCGGTGATCTGGTTGATGGCGGCGCGCCCTTACTCGAGCTTGCCCCGTCAGAAAAATAACCAGCAAATCAAGATGCTTCCTGATCATGTAAATATTGTCGAAGTCGGACCGCGCGATGGCTTGCAGAACGAAACAAGTGAAATCCGACTTAAGCATAAGGTCGAGCTGATAGACCGTTTGTCAGCCAGTGGCCTGCGGCATATCGAAGCCGGCAGTTTTGTGTCTGCTAAGTGGGTGCCACAAATGGCGGACAGCGCCGAGGTGTTGGCCAAGATAAAACGTCACCCGGATGTCATTTACAGTGCTTTAACACCCAACACCCGGGGCCTGGAAGCAGCACTAGCTGCGAAGACCGATTGTGTCGCAGTGTTCGCGGCAGCCTCGGAAGGCTTCTCGCAGAAAAACATCAACTGCAGTATCGAGCAAAGCATTGATCGCTTTATTCCGGTTATCGAACAAGCCCATGCAAGCAATATACCGGTACGTGCCTATGTGTCCTGCGTGATCGCCTGCCCCTATGACGGCCCAACGGATGCCCAACAGGTCGCAGACGTTGCCGACAGGCTACGCGAACTAGGATGTTATGAGATATCGCTGGGCGACACCATCGGGGTGGGCACGCCGGAAAACATCAAGACCATGATCTCAGCAGTTGCGCAGCACGTACCAGTAGAACAACTGGCGATCCATTGCCACGATACCTACGGTCAGGCAATTGCCAATATTTATGCTGCCCTGCAGTGTGGCGTAAGCACTGTAGATAGTTCAGTGGCTGGTCTCGGTGGCTGCCCCTATGCGCAGGGTGCATCCGGCAATGTGGCTACAGAAGATGTGTTGTATCTGTTACAGGGGCTGGGTATTGAAACCGGCATTGACCTGGGGGAAATTATCGAGGCAGGCAACTTTATTTCCGGGCGACTGGACCGCCCCAATCAGTCCAAAGTGGCGCTTGCCTTGAAAACATGAATTAATAAAGGTAGTGCTTATTGCCCCGCCTTTCAAATATCGACTTTTCCAGGCGAATTAATCTAAGCGACCTGTTCTAGGCGACCTCAAACAGGCCGGCAGCACCCATGCCTCCACCGACACACATACTGACCACCACATATTTTGCGCCGCGGCGCTTACCCTCAATCAGGGCGTGGCCGACCAGCCGCGAACCGGTCATGCCGTAGGGGTGACCGATGGAAATACTGCCACCATCGACATTATAAATATCCGGATCGATACCCAGTTGATCACGGCAGTAAAGTACCTGACAGGCAAAGGCCTCGTTTAATTCCCACAGCCCGATGTCGCTGATTTTGAGGCCATGAATATCCAATAATTTCGGAATAGCGTACACAGGTGCAATGCCCATTTCTTCCGGCGCATTACCCGCTACCGCCATGCCACGATAAATTCCCATTGGCTCAATACCGCGCTGCTCAGCCAGTTTGGCGTCCATTAGAACACAGGCGGACGCACCATCAGATAGCTGGCTGGCATTGCCGGCGGTAATACAGCCGCCTTCAATCACCGGCGATAAACCCTGCAGGTTCTCCAATGTCGTGGAAGGCCGATTGCCCTCGTCCTGTGCCAGCGTCACATCTTCAAAGCTGATTTCCCTGGTCTCCTTGTCCATCACACCTTTGGTAGTGGAGAGCGGCACAATTTCAGCATCGAAACGGCCGGCATCCTGCGCCGCAGCAGTGCGTTGCTGCGAAG
>JAHHOC010000311.1 GCA_018677115.1 Arenicella sp.
GAGAAAGGTAGCTAAAAAGGCCACCAAGAGAAAGGTAGCCAAAAAGGCCACCAAGAGAAAGGTAGCTAAAAAAGCCACCAAGAGAAAGGTAGCCAAAAAGGCCACCAAGAGAAAGGTAGCTAAAAAAGCCACCAAGAGAAAGGTAGCTAAAAAGGCCACCAGGAAAAAAGTAGCCAAAAAGGCCACCGGGAAAAAAGTAGCCAAAAAGGCCACCAGGAAAAAGGTAGCCAAAAAAGCCAAGAAAAAGGCTAAAAAAAAAGTAAGTAGAAAGGGAGGGCTAACTATCCCTCGCCCGTTTTAAACGTTGACAACTTTCACGCGTCTGTTGTAACGCTTTCTACAATAACCAGAGCCACCTCCTGTGATAGCGGGAAGTGGCTTTTTTATTTGCTACACGCGAGCTATGTTAGGATTTAGGTTAAAATTTTGGTTAACTGTCATCGGCAACACTATTGGAGTATTGGATGTCTAAAGCCCTGGACGTGCCTAAAGCACTTGAAAATGAAATAGACCAGACTGCTGCGCGGGCGCGCTCAATCACACACAGCGTTCTTGGTGAGGAAGCAGAGCGCAAACTGGAAGACAGCTTGCTAAAGCAACTCAAAGAGCAGGACGCCATTCTCGTTGCCCACTATTATGTCGATGATGAATTGCAGGACCTCGCCGAGGAGTGCGGCGGCACCGTGTCAGATTCACTGGAGATGGCGCGTTACGCCTATGAGCACGAAGCCAGTACCATTATTGTGGCAGGCGTTAAATTTATGGCGGAAACGTCAAAGATTCTGAGCCCTGAAAAGCGTGTTCTGTTGCTTGACATCGAGGCGGAATGCTCGCTGGATATAGGATGCCCAATTGAAGAATTTTCTGCTTTCTGTGACGAGCACCCGGACCGAACTGTGGTGGTTTATGCCAATACCAGTGCGGCAGTTAAGGCGCGTGCCGACTGGGTAGTCACGTCGTCAATTGCACTGGAAATTTGCACTCATTTGCACGAAAAAGGCGAAAAAATAATCTGGGGTCCTGATCGCTTCCTTGGAGACTATATTCAAAAGCAAACCGGCGCCGATATGATCATGTGGCAAGGCTCTTGCATCGTGCATGAGGAATTCAAGGCTGAGGAACTGCTCAAAATGAAACAGGAATATCCGGACGCTGCGGTATTGGTTCATCCTGAATCACCGATGAGCGTGGTCGATCTGGCCGATGTTGTCGGTTCAACCAGCAAACTACTCAAGGCCACGCGGGAGCTACCTAATAAGCAGTTCATCGTGGCTACCGAAGACGGCATTTTTCATAAAATGGCCCAATATTCTCCGGACAAGGAGTTTATTGCCGCACCCACCGCCGGAAAGGGAGCCACCTGTAAAAGTTGCGCTCAATGCCCGTGGATGAAAATGAATGATATGCAGCGCCTGCGGAAAGTGCTGGCTAACGGTGAGAATGAAATTCACATTGATGAAGAAATACGCGTAAAAGCTGCACGCGCTTTGAAGAGAATGGTAGATTTTGCCAACCAGCACATTCGTCCCGGGATGAAGGTAACCGGCAACGCATAGCCGCCGGCAACGCATAGCCGCCGGCAATGCATTGCCACAGTTAAGCTCCTTCAACTTTGCCTGCAGAGGCACACTTTCCAATTAGCAGCAAACTATTAGCTGACACCAAGCAAATTACATGAAATATCTGGGCCAAGCCTCCGATTTTGACCAACGCACTGACACTATAGGGGTACTCCTCACCAATCTGGGAACCCCCGATCGCGCCGTATGCCCCGGCCTGAGAAAGTACTTATCCGAATTTCTCATGGACCCACGCGTTATCGAAGTTCCGGCACTGCTGCGGTGGTTGCTGGTAAAGGGGATTATTATCAATGTTCGATCACACAAAAGTGCGGCGACCTATCGGGAGATATGGACCGAAAATGGTTCGCCGCTGCTATTAAACAGCGAGGCGCTGGGGGAAAAATTGGGGGTGATACTCGGTGAAGATTACAAGGTTGCAGTCGCCATGCGCTACGGCAATCCGAGCATTGCAGACAAGCTTGCCGATTTACACCACGATGGCGTTCGCAAACTGATCGTCATACCAATGTATCCACAATATTCGGGGAGCACCGCTGGCTCCACTTTTGATGCGCTGGGAAGTGCGTTGAAAAAACGCCGCTGGGTACCAAGCCTGAGTTTTATCGACAGTTATTATCAACGTCCTGCGTACATCGCCGCCATCGGAGATTCCATCAAAGCCCATTGGCAACAACACGGCCGGGCTGAGAAGTTGCTTATGTCATTTCATGGCGTACCAAAAAAATATATTGAGCGTGGAGACCCGTACCAGCAGCAATGTTGTGACACAGCACAGCAGATTGCCGCCTACCTGGGCCTCGCCGACTCGGAGTGGCTACTTGTTTTCCAGTCGCGTTTTGGTGCCGAGGAATGGTTGCAACCTTATTGCGACGAAACGCTTAAGACGCTACCTCGGGACGGAGTCAAGTCGGTGGATATTATATGCCCCGGATTCAGCGTGGATTGCCTTGAAACCCTGGAAGAAATAGAGGGCGAAAACCGGCAGTATTTTATCGACGCAGGAGGCCAGGAATACAACTATATACCGTGCCTGAATGCATCTGATGGGCATGCACAGCTGATGGCCGAAATCGTTCACGAACAACAACTTTTATAAGTTGGTTTTAAGAACCCCAGGAATTTCGACGACGGCGCCCTGAAATCGACAGTATCCAACCAAGAAAAAGGCCCAGCAGTAAAATCCCCGCTGTAATAAGGTTGTCGACTCTATTGGCCTGGTCTTTCAGTGTTTCATTTTGTATGCGAATGTCATCCAACTGCAGAAGCAATTGCTGAACTTCGGTATCCAGTTTCTCATTCTCACTCGCCAGGTATACAGCATTACCGGCAGCCTCTGTTATGCGAGCAAGTTCTGCCGTTGAGCTTTTCAATTGTCTGCTCAGGGACGAATTTTCTTCCCGCAGTTCCTCGTTTTCGTCCTGGCTATTTGCCAACAGGGTGCGTAATTCACCGGGCTCTGAACTAAGTTCCTCCAGTTGCCGGTTCAGTGCTTCAACACGACTTGCTGCAGAGCGGTTAGTAGTTATGAAGCGGGTAAGCAGATAACCGATTTCCCCATTTGAAGTTTGCACCTGACTGTGGCCATTGCCTGCGTCTTCGCGCAGCACTTCGATACGATCTCCGCTGCGCAATGTCCTGACAATTTTATTTTGTATGCTCGGGCCAGTGCGCAGCATAATTTCAAAATCGTCAGTCACATACCTTGTCTGCGCGACGGCACTTTGGCTTATCACTGCCAGGCAGGCAACAAAAGCCAAAGCGACAAGTATTCTTTTTCGGTTCATTCTAATTAGAAAGGGTGTTGTAGCAAGGCCGATTATACACAGCCTCAGCCCTACACAACCAACCTGCACTGAAAAATCAGTCGAGATCCAGATCGTTGAACTTGCGGGTCAAGGTGTTACGTCCCCAGCCGAGTAATTTTGCCGCCTTCTGCCGGTGTCCACCCGTGTAGTCCAGTGCTTCTGTCAGCAAAGTAGCTTCGAACCGCTTAACCAGATCAGCCGAGATCTTCTGCTGCCCGGTATTAAGTTTCTGGCGAACCAGCTTGGCAAGCGTCTGCTCCCACTCCCTGGGCTTATCGTCCACTGGCGCGTCCAGTAACTCCTTCGGCAAATCTTCCTCACTTACCAGTTGTGCGGGTGCCATGACCGTGATCCATCGACATACATTTTCCAATTGCCGCACATTTCCCGGCCACTCAAAAGCCATCATCCTGGTCAGCGCCGCGTCTGATAAACTTTTTCTCCCAACCTGCAGTTCGACTGCGCTATCGCCTAAAAATTTTTGTGCCAACAACGGAATATCTTCGACTCGATCGCGCAGCGGTGGCATGTCAATACGGATCACATTGAGCCGATGGTAAAGGTCTTCTCGAAACCGCCCGTCTGCGACTTGCTGCTCGAGGTCCCTGTTGGTAGCAGCTAATACCC
>JAHHOC010000320.1 GCA_018677115.1 Arenicella sp.
ATACAATTCAGACTTTCAGCGGTTCTGATGAAGCAACAGGATGCGCTGAGTCAATCCCTCGCCACAACCCAACAATCCTGTTTTCCTGGCCACTAATTGCTGATAAAAACTTGGATGACTTGGTTCAAACCCCATGGTTCGACAAATGCGTCAGGAACGCATTTGAACTGCCGTAGGCAGCCGCGAAGGGGTGAGGCGCAGGATGCGCCGAATACAATTCAGACTTTCAGCGGTTCTGATGAAGCAACAGGATGCGCTGAGTCAATCCCTCGCCACAACCCAACAATCCTGTTTTCCTCGTCACTAATTGCTAATAGAAAACCCGGAGAATTTGGTTCAAACCCCATGGTTCGACAAATGCGTCAGGAACGCATTTGAACTGCCGTAGGCAGCCCCGAAGGGGTGAGGCGCAGGAAAGCGCCGAATACAATTCAGACTTTCAGCGGTTAATTTGGTTAAGAAAGTTACCTAAAAATAAGGACTATACTCAATTGTCTCACGACACTCGGGATATGACAGGCACCCCCAAAAGATTCTGCCGGTATCCCGTCGCTTGCGTTTCACCATCTTAATCCTGCAATTCGGACAGGTTGGGATCATGTAATCCGGACGGATTAACTCTTTAAGCAATTCAGCCTGTTTTTCCGCCGACAATGCCTGAATGCCCTTATTGATGCTATGTGAGCCGAATAGTCGAATACCATGCGATTGGCAGTAAGAGCTGACTACGTTAGAGATTCGCCCGGCATACATGAATATGGCAATAGGTAAATCACTCTGCTGTTTAAGGCGGAGTAAATTTTTCATCTCAATAACGCTGGCTTTATTTGCCTGTGAGCTGCGGCTCTGCACGATTCCAATTTTAATACCCGATCTGTTTTTTGCACTTATAAAAAAACTTGCCGCCTCACTGCTCCCTTTGGAGTGGTCGATCACCGTGTTTCCCTGCGCTTCCCAAAAGGCGATACACAAATCGTCAAATACGCGCCACTCAAGTGTTTCAATCAATTGCTCCGACCATTCCTCGGGAAATGGAGGCGTGGGAAGTGGCTCGGCGGCAATGCTAACGGTGCGTGGTTCTACTTCAGTAACTGAATAGGGGCCATGCGTTTTGGGTGGGGGAGTCTCCTGTGGAGGCATGGGTTTTGCAGCATTCGCTGGCGGCGATGGCGGTGAAGTTTGTGCCTGTTGCCGCACTGACGATTCCTGTCGTAAGCGGCGCGCACGCTCTTTACGCCGTTTTTTACTCCGCTCGGGAACGAATAGTTCAATCACCTCGCTGGCTAACAACAGCAGCGCAAAACACAGCAAGGCCGCGCCTACTCCTATGGACGCAGATACCAGAAGCTGAACTAAACTGGGAACCCCCCACATGCTGGCAGCAAAAGCTGCTACGCCGACGCCAATGGAAACATCGAAGATTAATCGTGTCAGTAAACCATCTTTTGTTAAGCCAGAGTTATCTCTGAACATACACGCCTTTGCCCCATGAATCGCACAGCTACCTAAAACACGATCTGCCCGCACTCGTCAGCTATTGCTTCGAGTGTTCTCCGCGCAAGAATAGCTCAATCAACTAATGGTCGCAATGAAACGATATGTCTGGTATTTCTTACACTTAAGCCACAGATTCTTTATAATCAGCGCCCTGAATCAGGTGAGAATTCACTTGAAAAAATGGGTTTTAATGCCTAAATAAACAGGCCAACATGAATCTAGACACGACTCGTCCGGTTACCAAATTAAGCCTCAAACGATAATGTCTTTGGACGATTTCAACATGCCGGACTCGAACTTAAATTCTATAACTGCGATCGTACTGGCTGGCGGTGAAGGCAAAAGATATGGAGGCGCTGACAAAGGACTGGTTATTTATAGAGGCCGTGCCCTGGTCGAATGGGTTCTGGATGCGTTAGAAACCCAGGTGGATGACCTCGTGTTAAGCGTAAACCGCAATCGGCAACGCTATCAGTCTTTTGGTTTCAGGACCGTGCAGGATAGTAAAAATTTTGCCGCCTATCAGGGTCCGTTAGCCGGTATCAGCGCGGTATATCTGGAGTTGGGTCGCGCCGAACAACACGACTATCTGATCAGCAGTTGTGACTCCCCCCATCTACCGGATGATTACGTACTGAAATTACAGCAGGCACTGGACGCAGATTTTGCTGATGTTGCTGTGGTGCATGATGGTGAACGGTTGCAGCACTTGCACTGCTTGATTGCCGGTTCCGCGATGCCGTCGCTAGTCGATTTTTTTGCCGCCGGTGGGCGCGCCATGCATCAATGGTTAAGGCAGGCAGAGATCACCGAGGTTGACTTTAGCCAGCAGGTCGACTGCTTCGCTAATTTAAACTTCGAGACACAACCCGGCTAGTCTTCCCAGTTGCCGATATCCGCATTGGCACCCTCACCCCCGGCCACGCCATCTGCGCCAAAACTCCATATGTCATAAGTTGTCGGGTTCTTCTGGCCCGGCTGCATATACTGGTATTGGTTTTCCCACGGATCCATCGGTACGTTATCTAAGTAACCGCGCCAATTTTTTTTGCCTCCGGGATTCGTGACCAGCGCGTTCAAGCCTTCCGAAGTTGTCGGATAGGAAAAATTGTCCAGCTTATACAGCGAGAGCTGACTGGAAATTGCACGCACATCGGCTTTGGCTTTGACCTGAAACGCCTGCTCCTGCCGCCCCAGCACATTGGGCAGAATCAGGGTGGCCAGCAGCCCGATAATAACAACCACGACCATGATTTCAATCAGCGTGAAACCGCCTTGACGGGTGTTCAGGATGCGTTTCTGAGTAACTGGATTCATATCTGTTTTCCTGTTATCTGGATCAAATGTTCAGCATTTGATCGAGGTTAAAGACCGGCAGCAAAATTGCCATTACTATTGCAAATACTAGTGAGCCCATAATCAGGATCATCAATGGACCAAGCAAACTCACCATCATTGAAATACGCGTTTGCATCTCATTTTCTGTGGCGGTGGCCGCCTTATCCAGCATGTGATCGAGCCTGCCGCTGTTCTCTCCGCTGGCAACCATATGCACCAGTAATGGGGGGAAATTACCATTGCGCTCCAAAGCCCGCGCTATCGAAACACCCTGTGCCACTTCCTCGGTGGCAACTTTTAGATCCTGGCGCAAGACCGCGTTATTCATCACTGCTTCGCTGGATCGCATTGATGACAGAATAGGTACTCCACTGCCAACCATAATGGCAAGCGTGCGTGACATTCTCGCAGAATCGATATTTTGTACCATTTTTCGTAATCCTGCCAACTTCAGGTAAATGCCGTCTAGCCAGAAACGCGGCCCGGGCTGTTTGAAAATGTAGCGGAAAATAAAGAATATGCTGGCCACTGTAGCTGCCACTAGCCAGCCGTAATTAACCAGGAACTCAGAAAGCTGGATTACCATCTTAGTCAGTAGCGGCAGTTCCTGCCCGGTATCTTGATAAACCTTAACTACTTTCGGCACCACAATCACTATCAGCAAAATCAGAATAGCCGTACACACTACGAACAGAAAAATTGGGTAGATAACCGCCTGGGAAACCTTTTGTTGCAGTGAGTGGCTCTGCTCGAGGTAGTCGGCCAGTCTCTCCAGCACCCGATCGAGGGTGCCGGACTGCTCCCCGGCAGAGATCGAGGCCCGGTAAATCTCTGGAAAACTGTTTGGATACAGGGCAATAGCATCTGATAACGAATAACCCTCGGTCACCAGCGAACGTATGTCACTCATTACGGTCTTTATCTTGTAGCCTTCGGACTGCTTGATAACTGCGCTCAGGGTTTCCTCGACGGTCATTCCCGACTCCAGCAAAGTTGCCATCTGCCGAGTTAAAATTGACAGGTCATTGAGGCGGATTTTTACCCTTCTGGTTTGGTCCTGCGTCTGTTCAACATTGCCAGACACAGACTTAACCTCCAGTGGAACCAGCCCTTGCGCACGTAATTCAGCCCGAACCTGTTTGGCATGATCACCATTGGCGACACCCTTGACAGTCTTTCCCTTCGAATCAAGTGCCTGATATTCATACGCCGCCATGAATTGTTACACCTTAAGATTGCGTGACGCGGAAAATCTCATCTACAGATGTCTCTCCAGAGACTACCCGGGCAAATCCATTTTGCAGCAGGCCCATACTGTGCTTGCGTGCATGTTGTGACAGCTCATCTTCGGGAGCCTGCTCGTGGATCAAGCGCCTCATTGCTTCATCCATATTGACCAGTTCGTAAATGCCTAAGCGGCCGCGGTAGCCTATGTGGTCGCAACTAACGCATCCAACGGCTTTAAACAACTGCGGCTTGTCACTTTTATTTAAACCCAGCAACTGGATCTGAGTGTCATCAGGTGTGTACGCTTGTTTGCATTCAGGGCACAGACGCCGCACTAACCTCTGCGCCAGCACGCCGATCAGGCTGGAGGCAATCAGGAATGGCTCCACGCCCATATCCACTAATCGGGTAACAGCTCCAATGGCGGTATTAGTGTGCAGGGTGGAGAGCACCAGGTGCCCGGTGAGACTTGCCTGCACGGAAATTTCGGCGGTTTCCAGATCGCGTATCTCACCAACCAGCACAACGTCAGGATCCTGCCTTAAAATCGACCGTAAACCGCTGGCAAAGGTGAGGCCAATCTTGGCATTCATCTGCGTTTGACCGACCCCATCCAAATCGTATTCCACCGGATCTTCAACAGTTAAAATATTCAGCCGCTTACGATCCAGTTTATGCAAACCGGAATAAAGTGTGGTGGTTTTACCTGAACCGGTTGGCCCGGTTACCAATAAAATTCCGTTCGGGCGATGGATCATTATTTCAAATGCTTCACGGATGTCCGAAGGCATACCCAGCGCCTCAAGGTCTAGTCGTGCGCTTTGCTTATCAAGCAACCGCAACACCACCCGTTCGCCATGCTGGGTAGGTAAGGTCGAAACACGCACGTCGACCGGAAGTTCCGCTACACGTAATGACATACGCCCGTCCTGCGGCAGTCGCTTTTCCGCAATGTCCATCTTCGACATCACTTTTATGCGAGACACCAGGGCACCATGCAGTTCACGGCGCGGCGACAATATATCGCGTAACACACCATCGATACGGAAGCGTACAACAGACTCATCCTCAAACGCCTCAAGATGGATGTCCGATGCATTCTCCCTGATGGCCTGGGTCAACAAGGCATTTATCAGGCGGATAATCGGGGCATCATCATCGGCCTCCAGCAGATCCGTAGTCTGCGGCATCTCCTCAGCGAGCCGGGCCAGATCAAGCCCATCATCCATGTCATCCATCAACTGCGTTGCCTGGCTGCCTCCTTTGTCATAGGCGACCCGCAGCTGTTTATCGAATTCCGCTTGTGCTATGGAATGAATCTCGAACTTGCCCTGCAATCGCCTCTTCAGTTCGGTTAATACCTCTAGTTTCGGAGCTGTAACACAGATAACTGAAATCGCATCGTGATCACCGCGACGCACCAGCACATTGTGCTTTTTGGCGTAGGCGTAGGGCACCAACTCCAGGCTTAGCTGAGTTTCTTTCTGAACGGCGGCTTCACTCACAGTTAATTCTCTTTAGCGGATACTTTAACAGCTATCACTCGGCGGTTTCCGATGGCTCCACTTCGCTTTGCTGCGGTGGGGGTGGCGGACTGTCGCCCCACTCTATACGGTTCGGATCATCGCCGATATCCTCTACTTCGGGAAGCAGATCAGATTCACTTTCGATTGATTCGTCACTCGCGTCCAACTGCTCATTGCCATCTTTGCTGCGACTGCCAAAGCGATTATTAAAAAGCCTTTTAATAGGGCGTTTCGGCTTTTCCCCGCTAGCCTCTTCTTCTGCCATTTCGCGGCGACGCTCACTGCCCAGCAAACCATCGTCGACGACATTTTCATACTTGTCCAGTACTGGCGGGTCAGCATCAATAATCAGGAACTCCGAACTGTTCAAACGCGACAACTTACCGTCGCGGCGCACTTCATCGTATTTTGTCTTACTGTACTTTGCCAGGTCATTAGCGGAGCGAATTATTCTGGGTTTCAGGAAAACCATCAGGTTTCTTTTAACCGCAGTCTTGGTAGTGTTGCGGAACAGGGCGCCGATTATTGGAATTTTACCTAAAATCGGAACACGCGACACCGTATCTATCACATCGTCCTGAATCAGCCCGCCGAGTGCAACAACCTGGCCGTCATCCACCTGCACCACAGCTTCAATCGAACGCCGGTTGGTGATCAGGTCGGCTTGTCCCTGCACGGTGGTATTGCTAACACTGGATATTTCCTGCAACACCTCCAGTTGAATGGTGTCACCTTCACTGATCTGGGGTTTGATTTTCAGCTTAATACCAACGTCTTTACGCTCAATAGTCTGGAAACTGTTTCCGGCGGTGCTGGTCACATTACCGGCACTGTCGGTGGTGGTACTGTTATTGAAAGCATTATTAAACCGGCCGGTAATAAAAGGCACTTCCTGGCCAACCACAATTTCTGCCGATTCATTGTCCAGGGTGAGAATGGTTGGCGTAGACAATATATTACTGTTTGAATCTGCGCGCAGCGCATTGATGATCACATCTAATTTGTATTTCTTAAAATCGAGTAAGGAATAGTTAAACCCGCCATCGTTAAATCCTGCCTCTGCGGTACCGATAATAGTATTCGGATTGTCGCGCTCGATCAGGTTACCGACAGTGCCTGTTGAGGTCGTTGTCCCATCATCCCCAGTGGTGGTCGATGCGCTCCCCAAAGAATTGGGGCCGCCTATGTTCCATTCGATACCCAGATTTGCTTCCTGATCAAGCGACACTTCGGCAATGACGGTTTCCACAAAAACCTGCGCCCGCCGCTGATCAAGTTTCTCAATGACGCTCTTTACCGTTTTCAATTGAACGCCGGATGCCTTAACAATTAAAGAATTGGTTGCTTCGTCGGCCTGCACCGTAAACTCCGAGATAGCCCCGTCAGTCTGGGTCGCCGTCACATCATTGAGAATCGACACAAGGTCTTCAGCCTTGGCATGCTTGAGATAAATAACGTTGATATCTGCTTGCAGTTCGCGCTCTATATCCAGCTCATCTACCAGTGCCTGTATTTTGGCGTATTCTGCATCGGTTGCATTGACTACCAACGCATTGATCGAATCAAGCGGCTGAACGGTGACGCGGCTAGCGGTGCCTGCATTTTTCGGATCGTTAGTTGAGGATATCAGTTGCGTCAGCGTATTCGCCAAATCACTTGCCCTGGCGACTTCCAGCATTATTATTCGTGTGTTCGATCTCTCATCAGGCACATCAATGCGCTTGATTATTTTTAATACCCGTTGAATATTCGCTGCTGTATCAGTCAGTACCACACTGTTGGACGGCGCGTGCGGCGCAAAATGACTGGTGGGTGGGATTAGCGGCCGAATTATCGGCACCAATTCCTGTACTGATGCATGCGTCAACTGGATTATCTGCGTGATTTGAGAATCATTGGTTTGTTCGGTGGGGCTGAAGCGGGTAGGTGTCGGACGCTGCTTAATAACGTTGCTCGGCAATACCTTAATCACACTGCCAGAATCGACGGTGGCAAAATTATGCACTTCAAGAATCGAAAGGAACACATCGTATAACTGATTTGGATCCAAAGATGCCCCTGAAATCACGGATACCTTGCCTTTAACACGCGGATCAACCACGAAATTCTTACCGCTGACTTCGGCTACTGTATTAATGAGTACGCGTATATCCACATCCTGCAGATTCAGGGTCACCTGCGCGGCATCATCGTTTTCATCACGATCCTGGTTTTGGGCCATTGCCGCAGGCGAGCCAATTAATACGGTTAGCAGCAAGGCACTCGCCAACACATTAAATTGGCGCAGGCTAGCGCTAACGAACGAACTGGATGAAGCGATTTTTTTCATTTCATTATTATCTGTCGTGTCATTTATTATCAGCAGGAAACACGAAAGATCACCACACCCGCGAAAAGCGGTTCCGGCAACAGTCCGATTGACCAATTCCTGCTTGCATAATACTTAAATTGTGTGTTTCTGACTATGATTTAGGCCGTAGTGCAGCTCATTTTAACCGCATGTTAATGTGCTCTATCAAAGGTTTTTACGCATATATTCATGTAATTCTGAGGAATTATTTTCAATAACCTCATAGCGCTCTGCGCGTTCCAGCAAATCGCTTAAGTGAGCAGGCAACTGATACTCACTTGCAGGTAGCGCCTGAGTCGCCGCTTGCGGAAACTTGGCAGGGTGTGCGGTCGCCATGCAGACCACTGGCGTCGCCTGATTACTGCGGCATTGGCGCGCCGCGGCAATGCCGATAGCGGTGTGTGGATCAGCTGCATAAGCAGTGGAATCGTACACAGACCGCATCGTATCGAGGGTTTGCTGATCATCGAGGCGAGAACTGGAGAAAACATCCCGCGCCTTACTCAGCGCGGCTTCAGAAAGCGACATCGAACCAGATTCAAAATCGGCCAGCAACTTACTTACGACTGCTCCGTCACGTTCATAAAGGTCGAACAGCAGCCGTTCGAAATTACTCGAAACCATGATATCCATGCTCGGCGATATCGAGTGTATCAGTTCATGTTTGCTATGATCGTTGGCGCGCAAGCAGCGGTGCAGAATGTCATTTTGATTGGTTGCGATGATCAACTGTTCCACCGGAAGTCCCATTTGCCGTGCCAGGTATCCGGCGAAAATGTCACCAAAATTGCCGGTGGGCACAGAGAACGAAATTGGCCGCGAGGGGCCGCCCAGCGCCAATGCGGCATAAAAATAGTAAACAATCTGCGCCATAATACGGGCCCAGTTTATTGAGTTCACAGCCACCAGTTGACGACCATCCGCCAAGAACGACTGATCAGCAAAACTTTTCTTGACCAGATTCTGGCAGTCATCAAAATTTCCCTTTACGGCGATATTAAAGACATTGTCTGAGAGCACCGTTGTCATCTGACGTCGCTGCACGTCGGAAACCCTTTGCCAGGGATGCAATATGAAAATATCGACGTTTTCACAATTGCGGCAGCCTTCAATCGCGGCCGACCCGGTGTCTCCTGAAGTGGCTCCCAGCACCACCAGTTTTTGTTTCCGCCTGGCAAGAATCGCATCCAGCAAATGTCCTAAAAACTGTAATGCAAAGTCCTTGAAAGCCAAAGTCGGTCCGTGAAACAGTTCCAGAACCCACTCATTGTGGCCGCATTGCACTAACGGTGCTATCGCAGCATGGCGGAATCCGTCGAAAGATTTGGCAATGATTTGCTTTAACTCTGCTTCTTCTATTTCACCGTCGACAAAGGGCTGAACAACAACCAACATCAATTCCTGATAACTCAGCTTTTGCCAGCTGGCGATTTCCTTGCTACTGAATAAGGGTAAGCTTTCAGGCACATACAGACCGCCGTCTGCTGCCAATCCGGTAAGTACAGCCTGTTCAAAGTTAAGTTTCGGGGCCTTGCCCCGCGTACTGATATAGCGCATTTTAATCCAGATGCTCTACGCGAATTCGTTGTACCGCGCTACGCACATCCGGCATTGCCTCGATAGTAGAAATGGCCGATGTGATTTGCGCTTCCAGGGTGCGCTGTGTAATGAGTATCACAGATACCGCGGTTTCACCCCTGGCCGGTTCTTTTTGTGTAATAGCCTCTAAACTGACCTTGAGATCAGCAAATACACTGGCTAATTGCGACATAACACCTGCGACATCATTAACTTCAACGCGCAGGTAATAGGCGCTTTCAAACTGGCCATCCGGCTTGACCTCCAACTCTGCGATAGAGTCTGCCTGAAATCCCAGGAAGGGAATGTGGCAAGCCCTATCAGAACCCAGGTTTCTGCTGATATCAACAATATCAGCCACCACTGACGAGGCAGTTGGTTCCGCTCCGGCCCCGGCACCGTAGTGTAATGTGTTTCCAACCGCGTCGCCCTTTACCAACACCGCATTCATTACACCGTCAACATTTGCAATCAGGCGCTTTTCGGGAATCAGCGTCGGATGCACCCGCAATTCAATTCCGCCTGCGGTTAATTTGGCAATGCCAAGATGTTTAATGCGATAGCCGAGTTCCTCGGCATAGGCCACATCGACCAGCTGAAGCCCTGAAATGCCTTCGCAATAGACTTTATCGAACTGCAGCGGAATGCCAAACGCAATGGATGCGAGTATGGTCAGTTTATGGGCTGCATCAATACCGTCAACATCAAAACTTGGATCAGCTTCAGCATAACCAAGCTGCTGCGCCTCCTGCAGCACATCTTCAAAGATGCGGCCTTTATTACGCATTTCTGTGAGAATAAAATTGCCGGTGCCATTAATGATGCCCGCCACCAACTTGATCTGGTTGGCCGAGAGCCCTTCGCGGATGCTCTTGATAATACTAATACCACCGCCAACAGCTGCTTCAAAACACACAGAAACATTGTGCTGTTCAGCAGCAGCGAATATTTCACTGCCATGCAGCGCTATCAGGGCCTTGTTGGCGGTTACAACATGCTTGCCATTAGCTATTGCGGCTAACACCAGCTGTTTGGCCAGTGTCTCGCCGCCGATAGCTTCAACCACAATGTCGATGCCAGGATGATTAACCACCTCCATGGGATCAGCAGTGAGCGCAAAACTTTCAGTATCACAGCCGCGGTCAGCTTTTTCATCCCGCACTGAGGCTATCTCTACTCTCAGGTCGCGGCCCAGACGCCGGTATATTTCAACTGCATTACGCTGCAGTAACCGTGCTGTTCCTGCACCCACAGTACCCAAGCCTAAAATTCCAATCTTAACCGCTTGCTTCGACATTTCTTACACTCAACTCACAGCCCGCTCGGGGTGCCGCATCAGTGATTTGATGCTGCGGGTAGCCTGACGGATGCGATGTTCGTTTTCAATCAGGCCGAAGCGCACATGGTCGTCACCATAATCGCCAAATCCAATGCCCGGCGAAACGGCTACCTTTGCCTGTTGCAGTAATAATTTACTGAATTCCATAGAACCCATGTCAGCAAACATAGGGGGAATCTTGGCCCACACAAACATAGTGGCTTTGGGTTTTTCGACCGGCCAGCCGGCAGCATTTAAACCGTCACATAAGACATCCCGCCGTTTCTGGTAACGATCGCGTATTTCTCCAATCCACTGCGCCGCTTCTGGCGCTTCCAGGGCATAGATTGAGGCCACCTGTATCGGCGTGAACATGCCGTAGTCCAGATAGGATTTCATGCGCGCCAGCGCTTCTATGAGCTTAGGATTGCCAACCAGGAACCCCACCCGCCAACCGGGCATATTATAGCTCTTGGAAAGGCTATAAGACTCCACTGCAATTTCTTTGGCGCCCGGCACCTGCATGATCGACGGCGCGACATATCCGTCAAATACAATGTCAGCGTAGGCCAGGTCATGTACTACCCAAAAACGGTGCTCGATTGCCATTGCCACGATGCGTTCAAAAAATTCCAGTTCTACGCATTGGGCAGTGGGATTGCTGGGAAAATTTAACACCAGCATTTTGGGTTTGGGGAACATATTTTTAAGCGCTAATTCAAGTTCAGCGAAAAAATCGATATCCGGCCCGATCGGCACGTGCCGGATGTCGGCGCCGGCAATAATGAATCCGTAGGGGTGGATTGGGTACGCAGGATTCGGCACCAGCACCGAATCGCCCCGGTCAATGGTCGCCATGGCGAGGTGTGCCAGGCCTTCCTTGGAGCCGATGGTCACTATCGCCTCAGATTGAAAATCCAGATCGACATCATAGCGTTCTCCATACCACGAGCAAATTGCTTTACGTAAGCGAGGAATGCCCCGGGAAACCGAGTAACGATGCGTATCGCCGCGCTGCGCCGCTTCACACAACTTGTCGACAATGGGCTTGGGTGTGGGCTGATCCGGATTACCCATGCCGAAATCGATGATATCTTCACCGCGCGCACGCGCCGCTGCCTTCAGGTCACTGACAATATTGAAGACATAGTGAGGCAGTCGCTTGATGCGTGGGAAATCGTCCATAGGAGGCGGAGTTATGCGGGTTAAATATAAATTCGACTTAGCCGCGTATTGTAGCTAGGCACGCCACTAATGTCGCCATAAATATGGTGTGAAACTGATTCCGCACCTACGCGGGTTCAGTTACAGAGTCAGTCCCTGAAGCCGGACACATCATCCCAGCTATAGCCGTTTTTCCTTAGGATCGTATTGAGTTTTTGCAATGCTTGTATTTGAATCTGCCTGACCCTCTCACGGGTGAGCCCAACAGCCTGTGCCACCTGCTCTAGAGTTTGTGCTTCACCACGCGTCAGACCAAACTTGTTCAAACCAAAACGTCGCTCGATTATTTCTCGGGGTTTTTCGCCTAAAAAATCCAGCCACTCACCTATGTGCGAGCTGACTTCATGTTGCTGAGCCACGGCGGCCGGATCCACAGCGTTTTTGTTTTCCAGCGCATCGAGAAAAGTGTACTCACTCCTCTGACCTCGACCGATGGGTTCATCCATCGATGCGGATGGGCGGTTAAGGTTCATCAGGCGACTGATGTCATCGACGCTGTGGTCAGTCGACTCGGCAATTTCCTGAATATTGGGTTCATGTTGCAAGGTCTGTACCAGCTGGTAGCTGGCCCTTTTGTATCTGTTAACTTCGCGTACAACATGCACCGGCAACCGCACCGTGCGCGACTGGTTCATTATCGATCGTTCAATTTCGTGCCGTATCCACCAGGACGCATAAGTAGAAAAGCGGAAGCCGCGGTCCGGATCAAACTTCTCAACCGCATGCATCAATCCGAGGTTCCCTTCCTCAACCAAATCCATCAAACCCAGTTTGGGTACATGGTACTTGCGTGCAATCTTCACCACCAGGCGCAAATTGGATTCTATCATCTGGCGCCGGGCCGATTGGTCGCCCTGTTGAACCCGCTTGCCCAGTTCTACTTCCTGTTCGGCGGATAGCAAGGGCACAACTTCGATATCGCGCATGTAGAGATGCTCAGCATCACAGCTGATGTTTTCCCTGAGTGGCCTTTTGTGGCTAGTTTTCCCAACCGTCGCCGAATCCGGTTTGTTGTTCAAAAGTCTTGAAATTTAGTTCAACCCAGAATCAGTCTACTCCTAATTGAGGTGAAAGTTCAACGTTTCGGTAAATATGCCAGCGGATTGACCGGCGTACCGTCGCGGCGAATCTGGAAATGTAATGCATTGCGGCGCTGTTTATCCAGCCCTATCGAACCAATTTTGGTACGCGCGTAAATCATCTCGCCCTCGCCCACAAAAGTTTCCTGATTATGTGCATATGCACTCAAAAACCGCTCATTGTGTTTGATGATCACCAGGTTCCCGTAACCCTTGAGACCGCTGCCGACATAGACCACCTCACCCGCCTCGCTGGCCACCACCGGCTGCCCGACTTCACCCTGAATATCGATGCCCTGCTGCGTTTGGCTGCTGGCAAAACGGCCGATGACTTTACCGCTGGTCGGCCATACCCAGGACAACGATCCGCCGGTGGCACGCGCGGTAGCTCGTTGTGACTGCGAAGAACTCGTCGCGCCGGGCTTTATCGATTTACCTGCCGATGTTTTAAGCGTCTTGTTCGTAGCCACTGACCTGTCTGAGGCACGCCCGGATTCAACAAAGTCCAGCGGTTTGGTCAAGCGAATCCGCTGCCCCACCCTGAGTTTGCTGGTGTCTTTAACATTGTTCCACGCGGCGAGTTGGTTGACATTCAGGCCGCTGGCAAATGCAATGCCATGCATAGTGTCGCCGGCTTGCACTATGCGAATGACTGATCCGCCAATTTTTTCTGTTGCAATTCTCGGATCTATGGTAGCGCGCTCTATCACCGGCACTTTCGGCGGCGGTGAACATGACCAGCCCGCGCTCAGCAGCAGGATCAAACCACCTAACCCCAGGAATTTAGTCACCAGTAGGTGTAGACGCCATAGCCAAGCGCCGCCAACGCCAGCGTGCCCCAGCCCAACCATTCCACTTTATGCCGAATGGTCTCCTCTAATCTATCCCCGCCGAGACGAATCAAGCCCGCGACCAGGAAAAACCGTCCACCGCGCCCGAGCAGTGACATCAATATGAAGGGCAGCATGGCAATACCTATCACCCCGGAGGCGATGGTGAATATCTTATAAGGAACCGGCGTAAACCCGGCCAGTAGCACAATGATCATTCCGTGGCGGATATAGGACTGCTGCACAGCGGCAAAGGATTCATGAGCATTAAAGTAGTCGAGCATCTGATTGCCAAAACTGTCAAAGAAAAACGCACCAATCAGGTATCCGAATACACCCCCCAGCACCGACATTGCTGTGGTGATTGCGGCAAGTCGCCAGGCTTTAGCTTTATCAGCCAGCACCATCGGCGCCAACATCACATCTACGGGAATCGGGAAAAAGGACGACTCTGCAAAGCTCATTCCGGCCAGATAGCGCTCGGCATGCCGGTGCCTGCTCCATTCCAATACCTTGACATACAGGGATTCGAACAACTTCATATTGACCGCCGGAGCATAAACTAACCGAGCCCGGCTAATCTTGGTACAAACCGCACCGATTCGATTTCCTGCTCTATCAATCCGTCTTCAGTCTTGTCGATGACCACCAGTACTTGCCGGTTGCCGCGTGCAACCGGCATCACGATCCGGCCTCCAATTGCGAGCTGGTCTATCAGTTCCTGCGGCACATCTTCGGACACGGCAGCTGCCAGAATACCATCGTATGGTGCAAACTCGCTCATGCCGGCAAACCCGTCACCGTGCC
>JAHHOC010000323.1 GCA_018677115.1 Arenicella sp.
GCTGACAACCCTCGTATTTGCCCGCATCTCCATCTGTCTCAGCAGAGCGGCAGCACCATGGTGCTTAAGCGCATGAAGCGGCGCTATGATGCCGACCAAGTGCTTGAACGTATCGGCAAATTGCGTAGCAAATTACCTCATGTGGTGATGAGTGCCGATGTGATGGTTGGATTTCCCACCGAAACTGAAGCACAATATTTAGAAACCGAAAGGATGCTGCAAACGCTTAATATTGCCTACCCCCACGTGTTTTCTTATTCAGAGCGGCAGGGAACGCCAGCGGCCCGCATTCCACAAGACAAGCAGGTTCCGGTAACCCTGCGCAAACAGCGCAATAAGCGCCTGCGTGATTCAGTTGTTGGGTTGCAGGAGCAGCTGCTGGCTTCGAAAATTGGGTACCAAGCCTGGGTCTTGCCTGAACAACAGTCCAGCAAAGCCGCCTGGACCCTGTGTCGGGGAGAGGATTACGTTGCCTGCCAGGTTGACAGCGGCAAAGCAAAGCCTGGGCGTTGGATGAAGGTACGCTTCGATCGGCTCGAAAACGGCCAGCTGGTTGCTGAATAGCGGTCACCAAAGACAAAATATTACAAATAAACTACCGTTTAGTTAGTATTTGAAGCAATGGAGCGTTAAAATGCGGCCGCCTCGGTGATACTCCTGAATTTGGGACAAAAGCCGTCGCTATTAACTCTTACACAGCAGCTGATAAGCTTTGTGCCCCTAATCAATATTTTTTCTGGAGTTCTCCTCATGGCTATTGAGCAAACCCTCTCAATAATTAAACCCGATGCCGTCGCGAAAAATGTGATTGGCGAGATTTACACGCGCTTTGAAAAAGCAGGCTTGCAGATTGTTGCTGCACGTATGATGCACTTGAGCGGGCAACAGGCTGGCGAATTTTATGCAGTGCATAAGGAGCGGCCATTTTATGACGATCTTGTGTCTTTTATGACGTCGGGTCCGGTTCAGGTACAGGTTCTGCAGGGTGAAAATGCCATCGCGAAACACCGCGATGTGATGGGTGCGACTAATCCCGCAGAAGCGGCGGCCGGCACTATCCGTGCTGATTTTGCCACCAGCATCGACGAGAACGCTGTGCATGGTTCTGATGCTGCAAATACTGCTGCAACGGAAATCGCCTTCTTTTTTGGCGAAGACGGTATTTGTCCCCGCACCCGCTGAGGTTGGTGCCTGAGACATCCGCCTAGATCTTTAAGATGACCACCACTCCGCAGGTAAACTTGATGGGCCTTGATCGCCAGGCGATGGAGAGTTATTTCATCTCGCTTGGTGAAAAATCGTTTCGTGCCGCGCAGGTCATGAAGTGGATTCACCAGATGGGGGTGACTGACTTCGAACAGATGACCAATCTGAGTAAACCACTGCGGCAGTCGCTGGCGGCACAGGCGGATCTCACGGTGCCGGATATTATCTCAGACAACTTGTCGATTGATGGCACCCGGAAATGGTTGCTTAAAGTGCCCGGTAAAAGCGCGATTGAAATGGTGTTTATTCCGGAGGAATCGCGCGGCACATTATGTGTCTCATCGCAGGTCGGCTGTACCCTCAATTGTTCGTTTTGCGCGACCGGTAAACAAGGTTATAACCGCGACCTTACCGCTGCCGAAATCGTCGGTCAGGTTTGGATCGCCAAACACTTGCTGGCCAGGCAGTATCAAACCGACAGCAGGGTTGTGTCTAATATAGTGATGATGGGAATGGGCGAACCGCTGATGAATTTCGACAACGTGGTCAGTGCAATGCGGATTATGCAGGATGATTTTTGTTTCGGTTTGTCGAAAAGGCGCATCACCCTGAGTACCGCGGGCGTGGTGCCGCAAATTGATGAATTGCAACGCCAATGCCCAGTTAGTTTGGCGGTTTCATTGCATGCGCCAAATGACTCACTGCGCAATGAACTGGTTCCGCTGAATAAAAAATACCCCATTGAGCAGTTGCTGGCTGCCTGTAATCGCTATGTCGCTGACTCAAACCGCGCCCGTGTCACCTTTGAATATGTGATGTTGGACGGCGTAAATGATCAATTGGAACATGCCCATCAGTTGGCGGAGTTAATGAAACAGGTTCCATCCAAGGTAAATTTAATCCCGTTTAACTCATTTACCGGCACGGATTACAAACGTTCCTCCAATTCCAGGATTAACCGCTTCCGGGATATCTTGCACGAGGCGGGTGTAATTGTCACAGTGCGGCGCACCCGTGGTGATGATATTGAAGCCGCCTGCGGCCAATTGGCGGGAGACGTGATGGATCGTACCAATCGAGCCGAAAAATTTAGACAAACGCTGGTTGAAAAAATACAATGAAGTCAATGTTTTCAACCATTCTTTCAAGCCTCAACTCAGTTTTGAGAATAGCGATTCTGCTTCTCGGCTGGTCAGCATTAATTGCCTGCACATCTACCGGCCCCAAACCTTCGGTCACCAACAAGCAGGAACAGACGCAATCTGATAAAGCACTGATTCATGCACAGTTGGCAAAAAATTACTTGCAGCAAAAGCAGTATGCGGTTGCCAAGAAGGAGTTGGAAATAGCATTGAAAATTAATTCTAATCATTCTGACAGCAATTACGTGATGGCACTGCTGATGATGGAATTGAAACAATACGAAGTAGCTGAAAAGCACTTTGTGCGCGCGGTGCGTTCAAATAAAGAGAATTCAGCGGCTGCCCATGATTTCGGTATGTTCCTGTGCCAGACAGGGCGTGAACGCCGGGCGGTTGATTATTTTGAAATTGCTGCAGCTAATCCATTGTTCGGCAAATCTGAATTAAGTTATATGCGTGCCGGCGAGTGCTTATCCAGAATCGATGATAGTGATGCGGAATCGTACTTAAAG
>JAHHOC010000327.1 GCA_018677115.1 Arenicella sp.
CTCACCTCGAGGAAATAATGAACGCAATAAACCGGGAGTTTGGCGATTACGGCTATGAAAATACCGACGAGTTTCTCGCCTTTGTAAAAACGCGTGGCGACGAAATCGCCCGCGACTTGAGGCAACATGATATTGCGGTGACTACCACACTGTGGCTGGTGGAGAGCTTTGTCCAGCAAAAAGTGGATATCCAAAAGGTGCTGAGAGAGGTTGAGTTCGAATACGAAAATCCCGGAATCAGCGAATGGTCTAAAAGGGCCGGGAGGGGCATCGGCTGGCTACCCGATGTCAACCGATACAAGTGGCCAGACGACATCACTGAAACCCGCAAGGCAAAGTCAATCAAATACTGGCAGACCTATGCCAAAGCCTGCCAGTTGGTCCTGCAGAGCCTGGTGAGAAATGGCGTTGAAGTATTTGCCGGCACCGATGCTAACCTGCCGCCTACGGTTCCTGGGTTCTCGCTGCATGACGAATTGATCAGCATGAACAAGGCAGGCATGTCGCCTTCCCAGGTGCTACTCGCCTCCACTGCTAAACCAGCCGAATGGATGAACATCAAGGCTGGTAAGATTTCGCCCGGATATACGGCCAACCTGGTGCTGCTAAATAAAAATCCGCTGATTGATATCAGTAACACCAAGGCCATTGACGCGGTGATTCTAAATGGCCAATTGTTCGACCGGGCCCAGTTGGACAAAATGCTGTCCGCAGTCAAGGCAGCAAATGATGCGAGCAGGAAGGTGGATATCAGCGCTTACCTGAATTGATCCTGTGACCTGAGTCTGGAACGGCGCTTGAGTGAAAAATGTTTGATCCCTCGACAGGAATTGACCATGATCGGGGTCTATCAGACATCATTCTTTAAACAGGCGGTTCAATGAAGAAAAAAATAACGCCTTTTGTGGAAAATATCGGTGAGGCGACGGTGGCCTGCCTGTTAACCATGGTGCAGGGAAATATACTGGCGCTAGGCTTGTCGCACTGGATTATTGCATCGCAGACCGGGCTGATTGCCGGCGTGCTGGCTTCAGTGGCACTGCTGGCGTCAAGCACCTCCAACCGCTGGCTGGTTGCGGTAACGCTGGGAGTGATAACAGCTATTGTTGACTATTTCATGCACCCCGGCATGTTTGGTCCGGTTTTCGTGGAGGCAATCATCACCGGTATCGGAGCGGCAGTATTGTCGTTTATCGTGGGAGCCATACTGCGGCGCCGGCGCGCAAAACGCGACACGGCCGTATTGTAATCCTTGGCCGCTTAACCGGTTCCAGGCTGTAGCTGATCAATTGGGCATGAGCGGGCCCTCCGCGGACCTGCGGCGCGTGAATATTAACGCCGCTGCCACCAGCATTTGCACGGCACCATAAAGCAGCACCGTGAACAATACGGTGTCGCCTATCTGGTTTGCACCGCCTACTACGACCGGGAATATCGACGCCTTGATCAGCACTCCCAAGTTTACATTACGCACCACAACTTCCATTTCGATCGCCGTGCGATCTGTGACTGAGAGGTTCAACAGGCGTGTCATTGAGTAGCTGGCAATCAGCAGCACCAGCACAAAAGCGCATACCAACAGCATGTTATAGATGCCGAAGGCGTCTATATCCAGTCTGCCCGCGCTCGATGAACCGATGATAATCAGCAAAATGCCGAATAGAGAGAGGCGGATGCTCCACTTTGATACCCACATCGCTGAATTTCTCAGCACCCGCAGAATCAGCATGCCGATAGCCAATGGCAACAGTAATGTGAGCGCAATATCGGTCACGATCTGCCCGGTGGGCATTGCGAATCCGGCTGGCAAATACTCGGTGATCAACAAGCCCAGAATAAACGGGGTAGTAAACAGGCAGGCCAACGTAGTGATGCCGGTAATCGAGATTGACAGAGGGATACTGCCTTTGGCGAAGTAAGTGAAAATATTGGATGTAGTGCCACCGGGAATCGCTGCAATAAGCGCTATGCCCACCGCAATGCCACCGGCAATACCTGTCAAACCGATAAATAAGTAGGCCACCAGCGGCACTAATGCCAGTTGCACCAGTGTTCCGGAGCTTACCGCCTGCGGCTCGCGCAATACGTCTTTAAAATCTCCTACGGTAAGGGTGGCTCCCATGCCCAGCATGGCAAACGCCAGCTGAAATGCAGCAATAAAATATTCGTATTCGACGTAGAGTGCGCCCATTGATCAGGTTCTGCTTGATGCGCAGACGCTTTGCAGGCGACTGGTTGTGCTGCTGATTTAAGATTCAGGTTTTTAGCGCTTCTACTTTATCGATATAGGCTTGCATGGCCTGTTCTGCAGAAGTGCCTTTTATTTTCTCCCAGGCCTGGTATTTAGACCTGCCGACAATATCCATCATGCCCGGTTTTTTCCCCTTCACATCACCCTCTGTGGCTTGCTTGAAAAGGGCATACATCTCAAGTTTTAAGTCATTCGAAGGGCTGAAATCCCCCTCCGCATTCTTGACGTAGTCGAC
>JAHHOC010000332.1 GCA_018677115.1 Arenicella sp.
TCGAAGATAGTGATTACGCTGAAATCGATGAGAGTAAGCTAAGCGAGGATGAAACAAAGGAGCTTGAGCACATCCGTAACGTACAGCGATTTGTTCGTGATGTGATGATCTTTTGCGCAGTCATACCCGTCGGTTTGCTGCTTAATATGATCGAAACGTTTAATGGCGAATGGTTTTTGTGGGCGCTGGCGGGATGGGCGGCCTATCTAGCCTGGGAGGCGTTTAGCATTTTTGATGCTCGCGATTTTTTTGGCAAAGGCTGGGAAAAGCGGATGCTCGAAAAGCGGCTCGGCCGGAAAATCGACTGACTTGATTTGTCGAGATGCTGGGAGCATCCCTCATCCCGAATTAAATCTTAAAAAGGATCCCTATGCGACTCTTGATTAGTCTTGTTAAATGGCTTGGCATCACAGCCATTACCCTTTCCGTGCTGTTATTCGCTTATATGCATTATGTGATATGGAGCTTTGATACCAAAACATTGCCTGAAAATCACGGCAAGGTTCAAACCAGCTTATTCGCCGGCAAGGAGGGCGTCCAGCCTCTGGTTGTTGGGCTTGGTGGCGCAGATGGGGGGAACGGTTGGGCCGGGCCGCACGGTGCCAGGCAGAGAGCCCTGCTGGAGGAAAACGGTTATGCGTTTCTGGCGGTGGCATATTTTGGTGAGCAAGGCATACCCGCAAATCTGGACAGAATAGCGATAGACGGTGTTCACAAAGCGGTGATGGAAATCGCGCAACACCCCCGCATAAATGACCAATGTATTGCCGTGATGGGCGTTTCCCGTGGCGCGGAGTTAGCGCTGCTGCTGGGCAGCTACTATGACGAGTACAAAAGCGTTATAGGCATCGTACCGGGCAGTGCCGTATTTGCTGCGATAACCGACGCGATGACCACGCCGGGGTTTTCCTATCAAAATAAATCGCTGCCCTTTGTGCCGGTACCGTGGAGTGCGACGCCTGCATTGCTATCGAGAGACTTGCGCGGGGCGTTTGAAAAAATGATTGAAAATACCGAAGCCATGAATACGGCAGCAATTAAAGTTGAACAGATTGAAGGATCGGTGTTACTAATCTCCGGCACCACTGATGAACAATGGCCGTCGATGGAAATGTCAGAAATGATGGTGGCGCGATTGCAGCAATATGATTTTGCCTACCCCTATAAACACATAGCGCTGCAAGGTGGCCACAATGAGCACCACGACAATTTTGATACAGTCATCTCGTTCCTGAATGAGACGTTTCGTTCAAAAAACGATACAACATGCGCACCCCGTAATTGAGCAAGCCGGTGTCCGCCAGCTGAGTTAAAGAGCTCAATCACTTTTTGCGGCCGTCCCGTCTTGCTCGTAATTGCCGAGTTTCAGTCGTCTACATGGCCATGCGGGCTTTCGCGGATTTTGCTCGGGTCTTCGACCTGTTCTTTGGGTTCACCGCGACGGAACTCTAGCACGGTGAGGAGCATACCCAGAAACATCAACACGAATACGAATATAGCAATAGGCAGTAAGTTTTCCGGGCTCATTCTTTACGACCCCGTGCGGCCAGTGCGGCAAGTTTGAAATAGATTCCAAACGCCAGTATCGATGGTACCCAGATGGCGGTAAACAGGCCCTGAGTCTCATAGCCGTTAAAGTATGAAACCCCGGACACCACAAATGACACGGCCACAGCCAATAGAATAAATAGGTCAGATAACTTAAACATAGTTGAGTTCTCCTTTGAGCGTTATAAGAAAAGACACCTTCGCAGGTGTTTTGATTAGGTTGAATCGGCGGTTCAAAAATCCTCAAAACCAAACGCAGCAAGCATCAGTCCGCCTATTACAATCCCCGTAGGATATCTGAGCCCTTCCATGCCAAACACGTCAATAATCGAAGGCACATTCGGGAACAGCCCAATAAAGAACCACAGAAAGACAGGCAGGAACATGGCGATGCCAAGAATCCTGGCTACTTTTTTTATAGTCCCAAGTATAGGAGGATTAGTTTTCACGTACAGGCTCACTCTACATATCACGCGGTTGTCTGGTCAAGCACAAAAAATACCATAACTTGATGCAGGCTGGGTGATGGTCATTGCATGCACAGCCAAAGCCTGAACTGCCCATTGAATCGAAATCGATGGCATGGCCGTTATATTGGCAGCAGGCAGGTTAACCACAATTTATACTCACACCAGGGCACATTGTCTGATCCAGTCCCTTCACTCGAGCTTGCATACTGCGGTGATACACTCCAGTCGTTTGCGAGATTCACTCGTGATCACCAATGCCCGTTTCGTCGGGCCTTAACCAATTTAACAAACCAGAATCAACTATTTAAGGGTAGAGCAACATGTTTCAATTTCTGAAATCCGACCCCTCTAAAAAACTGCAAAAACAGTACGATGACTTGCAAACACAGGCATTCGAGGCTCAGCGCAACGGCAATATTCGCGGGTATTCTGAAATCACCGCGCGTGCCGAGGCTATCTACGAGGAATTAGAACAGCTCAAGAATGCAAACCAGTGATAGCGTAACTGCAAACTCTGCAGACACTCTGTTTTATGATGGGCAATGCCCCATCTGCTCGGCTGAGATCCATCGGCTGCAGTCTCAACTGGATAGCGAGCTGCACTGCATAGACATCCATGAGGTTCAGGACACGCCTGTCGACCGTGAGCGCCTGTTCTCCGAACTGCATTTGCGCAGGGCTGACGGCTCCTGGCTGGTGGGCCTTGAAGCCAACGTGGCTGCCTGGCAGCACACGCGGTGGCGCGGTCTGGCTAATGTTCTATTATGGCCGGGGGTTCGATGGTTTGCTGATCTCGGCTACCGATTATGGTTGCGCTGGTACCAGAGACAGCGCGCTTTGCGTTGAAAAACCCGTAGCTGAGCTGTGATGCCAGCCTTGATCCCTATATTAGGCTATGCCGGCCTGATACCCTTTGTAGCGTTGGCCGGCCTTACCATTATGCTGCCGCACAGCGATAGCGCCAGCTCCGCGCTTGATCTGTATGCCTTTGGAATAATCGTTTTCCTGTGCGGCGCATGGTGGCCCACAGCCGATATGCATAGCGCCTCTTTGTGGCGGATACTGCTGAGTAATATGTTATTCCTGGCTGCATTCTTTGCCCTTGTTTTTGTGCAGGCTGTCTGGCTGTTAGTTGCCACCGCGCTGTTGCTGGTCATCCTCGGCATAGAGCTATTTACCGGCTTGCTACCACCCATGCCGGCGCAATATCGGCGCATGCGAATTGTGTTGACTGTTGTTGCCAGCCTGAGCCTGCTGGCAGCCTTTGCCTCGGGTGTAAATTAAAGTTTGTTTCTGAGC
>JAHHOC010000334.1 GCA_018677115.1 Arenicella sp.
GTGGAGCCCTGTGCGCCGATCACCCTGAGCAATCAAAGCTTCAGGCGCTTGAAGACTACAGCCGCTATATCGGCCTGGCTTTTCAGGTCGTAGATGACATACTGGACGTAGTATCGACTACTGAAAAACTGGGCAAACCCAGCGGCGCAGACCAGGCCCTGGGTAAATCAACCTACCCGGCCCTGATGGGGCTGCAAGAATCCAGGAAATTAGCCCAGACTCTTTATCAACAGGCCATAGCAAGCATCTCGGCGATAAGCGATAATGAACCCTTGCTGGATCTCGCTGCATTGATAATTAATCGCGAGCACTAATTCCCTGAGACCTGACAGCGTGACTGATTCCCGACAAAAATATCCACTCTTGATGTCGCTTGATGCGCCCGCAGATCTGCGCCAATGCCAGCCAGAGCAATTGCATCAGGTGTGTGATGAAACACGGCAGTTTTTGATTGATACTGTGTCTAAAATCGGTGGCCATCTGGCGGCCGGTCTCGGAACTGTCGAACTAACCACCGCACTACATTATGTATTCGATACGCCCAATGACCGTATCGTTTGGGATATCGGGCATCAGGCTTACCCTCATAAAATACTTACCGGTCGCAGGGACCAGTTGCATACGATACGGCAGGCAGGCGGCTTATCAGGCTTTCTGAAACGCAGTGAGAGCGAATTCGACACCTTTGGTGCGGGTCATTCAAGCACTTCGATCAGTGCCGCTTTAGGCATGGCGGTTGCTGCTGCACAGCAAAACCTCGATCGCGAGGTAGTCGCCGTCATCGGTGACGGAGCACTGACTGCAGGCATGGCGTTCGAGGCACTTAATAATGCCGGCGATATGGATGCCAATATCCTGGTGATATTAAATGACAATGATATGTCGATTTCCCCAAATGTCGGTGCGCTTAAAAATTATCTTACCCGGTTAATGACCGGACCAACCATGTCATCAGTCCGCAAAGGCGCCAAGAAAGCTCTTGATGGCATACCTCCCGTGCGGGACTATGCGCGACGCTGGGAAGAACATATAAAGGGCATGGTGCTACCCAGCACTTTCTTCGAAGAAATGGGCTTTTACTATGCCGGACCGATCGATGGCCACGATATAAATACACTGGTTACTACCCTGCGCAACCTGAAAGAAATAGATGGCCCACGGTTTCTGCATATTGTTACCAAAAAAGGTAAGGGATTCGAACCCGCGGAAGGCGCTCCGGTTAAATATCATGGGGTGTCGCCGTTTGATCCGAACACCGGCGTGTTTGGCAGCAAAACCAAACTGCGCACCTATACCGATGTTTTTGGTGACTGGCTATGCGATATGGCAGAGCAGGATGATCGACTGATTGGTATCACGCCGGCGATGCGGGAAGGTTCAGGGTTGGTCAGGTTTTCCGAACAATTTCCTGATCGTTATTTTGACGTCGCCATTGCCGAGCAACATGCCCTTACCTTTGCCGCCGGCATGGCCTGTGATGGACAGAAACCGGTGGTAGCGATCTACTCCACGTTCCTGCAACGGGCCTATGATCAGCTGATTCATGATATAAGCGTGCAGGATCTTGACGTCATGCTGGCAATCGATCGGGCCGGGCTGGTAGGTGCTGACGGTTCAACCCATGCTGGCATTTTTGACTACAGCTTTCTGCGCTGTGTGCCAAACGCAGTAATTTATGCGCCCAGCGACGAAGCCGAGTGCCGGGATATGTTGTACAGCGCTTACCGTCACCGGGGTTTGAGTGCGGTGCGCTACCCTCGGGGTGCCGGAATCGGGGCTTCTGAACGTAACCAAATGACTGAAATTCCGCTGGGCACGGCAGAAATTGTGGCGCATGGTGCCCACGTTGCCATCCTGTCCTTTGGCACATTGTTGCCGGCCGCAATGGAAGCCGGCCAAAGGCTGGGTGCAACAGTGGTCAATATGCGGTTTGTAAAACCAATTGATGAAGCATTGATCAGTGAGATCGCAGCCAATCACGATCTGTTGGTTACTGTTGAGGAAAATGTGGTCGCCGGTGGGGCCGGTTCGGCAGTTAACGAGTACCTGTGCCGTGCACAGATCGTGACACCTGCATTAAATCTCGGTCTGCCTGATGAATATCTGGATCATGGTAGCCAGCAGCAATTGCTTGCTGATTGCGGGCTGGACGCCGCCGGAATAGTAGGATCAATATCTACATCCGTCTACTTTCAGCCGGAAATCAAGCAACGTACGAAATCACTCTGAGCCTCACAAAGCCTGTTGTATAGTGCATGGGCGATACCATCAAACATAATCCGCTGTGAACAAAGCAAACAACAACTCAGTCAAGGACGCCAGCATCGAAGACGTACAAGGTCGGCATGATGTACGGCAGATTCCGATTAATCGGGTCGGAATAAAGGATATTTCGCACCCGATCACAGTGCAAAACAGGGACGGCAGTAAATCTTCCAGTGTGGCTTCCTTTTCCATGTCTGTCAGCCTGTCACACGATCAAAAAGGCACGCATATGTCGCGTTTCGTGCAACTATTGAACGAGAATGAAACGGTGATTTCGGCGCGGAATTTTCACCAGTTGTTGCAGACCATGGTCGCGCGGCTGGAGGCCACAAACGGTTACATTGAGATGCAGTTCCCGTATTTTGTTGAAAAAACGGCACCCGTTTCCGGGGTTAAGAGCCTGATGGATTATCAGGTCAACCTGATCGGCCAGATTGAAAATGGCCACGTGGATTCCACTCTGGAAGTCACTATCCCGGTAAAAAGCCTGTGCCCGTGCTCTAAACAAATTTCCGAATACGGTGCACACAATCAACGCTCGCACATAACTGTCGGTATCAATTGTTCCAGCAAATTGTGGCTCAATGAGCTGATTCAGATGGTCGAGGCACAAGCCAGTGCTGAGCTCTATGCTATTTTAAAAAGACCGGATGAAAAATTTATCACCGAACAGGCGTATAACAATCCGAAGTTTGTTGAGGACGTAGTGCGGGATGTGGCCAATGAATTTGAGCGTTGCGATAAAATCCTGCGCTATTATGTGCATGCTGAAAACTTCGAGTCGATCCACAATCACAGCGCGTTCGCGCTAATAGAACACGATAAAACACTTTAAGGTTGAGGCGGCTTGCCGCGCAATCAGGCCAGATGAGGCGTCACTAAAACCCGCTCCCCGTCCAAGTGTTTAATAACGCTTCCTGAGAGTCATCTTGTTGCCCACGCGATCCATGTCAACGTTATTCAAATACGATGTTCCCAGCAAGGGTGTCTGTGGGTAAGTGCCGGGGATAACACCCGCCTGTATATTGTAAAACTCCAGGCCTTCAAAACTGACCCGGTCCAGCACAGTTAAATAAATTTCGGTAGTGCCCTGCGCAGTCGCCGCAATGCTGCGGTTGCCGCTGGTGTAGTCGAGATTCATCCGGTTAGCCAGTTCACCACTTATCACCACCATGTTGGCACCGGTGTCGACGACAAATTCAACCCGCTGACCATTGATGGCACCGGCGGAGCGGAATCCACCGGAAGCGTCAGCCCATATCTGCGCCTCGTTGGCGGCGCTCGCTGCCGGGGATGCCAGGGAACTGCTGAGTATCACACCACCATCAAGCGTTAAGGTCTGTTTACGATCCCCGACCTGCACTACCGCTTCATCAGTATTAGAGCTTAAAAGCTTAACACCCTGATAGCTATCACCGGCAGAAATTATTTTTGCCTTGCTGCCATTCACGGAAATCATTGCCTTGCCATTAAACAGCGCAATGGCATCGATTTCAGTCGCTCCAGAATCGGCTGCCGCCGGCATCGAGTAGGTAAATACAATTGCTATGAGCAGTAATATCGTTTTCATATTATTCGAAGGCCAACGACACGGCTTGCTGTAGAGTAGTGACCGGCAATATTTCTAATTTTGAGGATTTAACCCCAGTTAAATTACCTTTGGGCACCAAGATTCGCTTAAAACCGAGCTTTTCGGCCTCCTTGATACGATCGAGACCACGTTGAACAGGACGGATCTCGCCGGTTAAGCCGACTTCACCAAATACTGCTAGACTATCGTCTAACCCTTTGTTTTTAAAGCTGGAAAGCACAGAAAGCAGAATCGCCAAATCGGCGGCTGGCTCATGCACCTTGACACCCCCGATAACATTAACAAACACGTCCTGATCATACAAGGAATATCCGGCATGTCGGTTGAGAACAGCCAGCAGCATGGCAAGGCGCTGATTGTCCAGTCCCACGGTCACACGCCGTGGATTGGCCAGTGAACTTTGATCTACCAGCGACTGTACTTCGACCAGCAATGGACGGGTACCTTCCTGTGACACCAGTATCACACTGCCTGTAGCATCGTGCTGTGCACGCTTTATAAACATGGCCGACGGATTAGATACCTGCTTCAATCCAGAGTCAGTCATCGCGAACACACCAATTTCATTGACCGCACCAAAGCGGTTCTTGATTGCGCGAACAAGACGGAAACTGCTATTTTGCTCGCCTTCAAAATA
>JAHHOC010000381.1 GCA_018677115.1 Arenicella sp.
GTTTAACCGCTAGTGGCGCCGGGGGGCCGCTCTGGGCACGCGCAAAAACAAAAACCGTTTCATTTGGAAGCGCCATTTCTTTCAACGCATCAGCAATTTGCACACGGATTCGAAGACCGGACGGCTGCACCGCAGAGGGCGCTTCCGCAGCTGCCGATGCCGTCTGTGCAGCGCGCGCAGCGTCATTTGCTCGAGCCTGAGTCTCGCTTGGTGGCAGAGTTTGTTGAATAATTTCACGCAATTCCTGCTGTTGTTGGGGTGCGCCAGCCAGCAGCGGCAGCAGTTTGTTCCAATATGACCGCGCTTCGTCATCCCGGCCCTGCTGAGCGGCACTCAACCCAGCTAACCACAGTGCCTGTGGTTGTTCAGGATTGAGTCGCAATGCGTTTTGCACGTAGTCCGTGGGGCGGCCTGCCAGATTGCCTTCGGCAAGTAATGCAGCGGCATCTGCCATCTGCGCATAAACGTTTGCATCTTCGCCACCAATCTCAATCAACTTCTCGTTGGCCTTGATCGACTCCTGGTATCTTCCCAGCGACAGATAGGTGCGCGCCAGGATGGCCCAACCTTCTACATCATCAGGTTGTTGCTGGAGACGGCTCACCAATGATTCAACCAGACTGTCGATGCTTTGTGCAGTTGGGGGACTTTGAGCCGCTTCCGGCGATGTACTTGCAGCGGGCGACGTGATTGCTTCGGGTGTGCCCGTCAGTTGGTAAAGTACAATAGCGCCAAACGGTATCAAGGTACATATCAAAGCGATAACCACACCGTTTGCCTGCCCCGATTCAGCTGCGACCTGTTCGCTGTCTGAGCTGTGTGATTCGATATCTTTTGCCAGCATCGATTCAATCTCCTGCTTCAGCGACTCATAATCCTCCGCAGAGATGCTGGCGTTTTCAAGTTGCTGGTTTAATTCTCCCAACCTCTGCCTGGCATAGTGTATGTTTTGTGTCGTCCGCTGCAGTGAACGGGACGCCCGAGTTCGGATCAGGGGCAATATCAGCAACACAATGCAGCAAATAGAAACGAAGATTGCAGCGAGCATAAATCCAGTCATATTCTTATTCCTTGGAATCTGAGGGGGTGTTCAAATCAGGCGAGCCCTCAAGCAAGTCCTTGATTTTTTTTCGTTGGTCTTCGTCAAGTACTTCACTATTCTTGTCCTCGGCCTGTCGACGTCTAACCGGCACTAGAATCGCCCAAACCGAGAATGCCAGTAACACGAAAGGTCCAACCCACAGCAAAGCGGTAACCGCAGTGAACTGCGGTCGATAAAGCACGAAGTCGCCGTAACGTTCGCTCATATAACCCAAAATTTCCTGATCGCTCATGCCTTGCCTGAGCATTTCAGCCGTTTTGCGGCGCAGATCCTTGGCCAGAGCAGCATCTGAGTCGGCCAGATTCTGGTTCTGGCAAACCAGGCAGCGCAACTCCGCAATTAAATCCTGGTATCGCTGTTCGGTTACCGGGTCTTCAAATTCGACTGCCTCAATGACGCCATGAGAGCTTGTCCATGCCAATATGCAGGCACTGGCTAATAGCATCATGGTGGTTGTTCTGAATAACTGGAAAAAAGGCGTCATGGTTTATCGATCTGGCTGAACAGTGGCAGAATATCCTGGTTAACAACGTCGGCCGTTAACGGGCCCGTATGCTTGTATATGATAATGCCGGTTTCATCGATAACAAACGTTTCCGGTACCCCATACACGCCCCAGTCGATGCCCGCATCGCCGGTGACATCAGTCGGGATCTTGTTGTAAGGATTACCACGCTGCAGCAACCACCGCTGGGCATTGGTTGGGTCGTCTTTGTAATTCAGACCAACCATGAAAATATCCGATTCACGCGCCAGTTGGTTGAGCAGCGGGTGCTCAATCCTGCAACCAACGCACCATGATGCCCAGACATTCAGCAACCAGCGCTGTCCCAGCATGTCCTGTGGCGAGAACAGGGTCTCACCCTGATTAAGCAGCTTGAGATTGAAGAGCGGCGCTGGCTTGTCGATTTTTGCAGATGGCAGATCCCGTGGGTTGAGCGTCAAACCAACCACCAGAAACGCAGCAATGCCTAAAAACGCCAGCAGGGGAACGATGAATTTCAGGTTAATAGTTTTCACTATTCAACCAATTCGGTGCCTGCCGTATGCGGCGTCTCAGTAACTTTTCTGGGGCGGCGATAGCGTCGGTCCATGGTCGCGATTAATCCACCCAGTGCCATCAATAGACCACCTAACCAGATACACGCAACAAATGACTTCAGGTACAGTCGAACGCTCCACGCACCCTGTTCCAGTTCCTCGCCGAGTGATACATACAGGTCTCGCCCCAATGTAGAGTTGATTGCTGCTTCTGTCATCGGGTTGCCACTGCTGTAGAATCGTTTCTGGGGTTTGAGCGTAATCTTATTACCGCCGTCATTAGTAACAATGAAGGCGCCTTCGTTGGCGGTGTAGTTAAACTCCTTAACGCGTTCAACTCCCTCAAAAGTGAAGTTGTAGTCACCCAATTGAAAGCTCTCACCGGGTTGCATCCGTATATCTTTTTCCACCGAGTAGACATTAACGTGGGTAACACCGATTATGAATATGGCAATGCCTATATGCGCGCATGTCATGCCCCAGATTGACGCCGGGATATTACGCACTCCATTCAACCAGTCTGATTGGTACTGCAAGCGTTCAAAAAGGCCATAGACAGTCCAGCACAGCACCCACAGAGCCAACGCAAGCCCTGCGAAGCCACCTACCGAAAATGTATCGACAGACAGGAAATAGGTGAATATTGAACTCAACATCACGCTGAGGAGCAGAAATACCCCGATCATCGGCACAAAGCGTTTCAATTCATCGCGTTTCCAGCGGCTCATGGCACCTATTCCGACGATAATCGCCAGCGGTAACATGAGGGGCACAAACATGCTGTCAAAATAGGGT
>JAHHOC010000385.1 GCA_018677115.1 Arenicella sp.
GTAGTGATCTGGTGGTAACTGTTGACGGAGGTAGCTACACCCCGGCGCACCTGCAAATTAATCCGTATGTGCCTGTGCAAATTACATTTGTCCGCAAGGACGCGTCGCCCTGCGCCGAAGTAATCATGTTCCCGGCGTTGGATATCAGTGAAACATTACCAGTCAATCAAGCGGTGCTCATTCAACTGCCGGCGCTGGCACCGGGTAAATATGCGTTTCATTGCCAAATGCAGATGTATCGTGGCACCTTAACCGTTAAACCAGAGGGCTAAGTTGATGAAATCGATTGGTGAAGTCGCAAAGTTGCTGGATGTCAGCCAGCATACTCTGCGTTACTACGAGAAAATTGGCCTGCTGGCACCAATTGCCAAAAACGATGCCGGACGACGCCAGTTCAGCGCGGCTGATATCGAGCGGTTGCGGTTTATCAAGCGTGCTCAGCGCATGCATTTCTCGCTCGATGAAATTCGATCGCTGATCGAGCTTGACAGGGCGGTTTCAGTAGAAAAATCACAGGCCAGAGCCCTGGTGCGAGAAAAATTAAGCGAGGTGGAAAATGGCCTGAAGGACTTAAGGCAATTAAAAAAAGATTTATCAATCATGCTGGTAGCCTGTGAAGGCAGTGATGACGACGAAGACTGTCCTATTATCGAGGGTATAAAAAGACCACAGGCCGACAATCAACAATAACGTCCTGATCCAAATTACGACAACAAGGTTATAATCGAAATATGAAATTACTAAACAACATAAAATTAATTGGAATCAGCCTGGGTTCGCTTGTGCTAGTCACATTTGCTGTAATTCAGGTTGCCACCAGTTCACCCGGCACCGAAGAGGGAACCGACTCGTCTTCGCCAATCATAACCGTGTACAAGACCCCCACCTGCGGCTGCTGCGGCAAGTGGGTTGATCACATACATGAGAATGGGTTCCGGTCATCAGTTATTGACCTGAATGACCTGTCCGGGCTTAAGAAACAGCTGGGTATTGAAGGTCGATATCAGTCATGCCACACCGGAGTGGTAAGCCATGCACACGGCGAATACCTGTTTGAAGGTCACGTGCCGGCCGAATATATCGAAGCGTTTCTGGACAACCCGCCAGATGGCGCACTGGGGCTGTCAGTGCCCGGCATGCCGCTTGGTAGCCCCGGCATGGAGGTCGGCGAACGAAAAGACTATTACCAGGTCCTGCTGCTGAAAACCGATGGCAGTAGCACCATTTTTGCCCACGTTAATCAGCAATAGAAGCAGGCGGTTTGAGTCTGAGCCTCTTTAACCAGCTGAAGACGAACTAAATGGCTCATGCAACGAATTACTTGAGATGATCGGGCTGTGACTCAATCAACACCATTAGCCGGACTGAAAGTGGTTGAACTTGCGCGGATTTTGGCCGGCCCCTGGGCTGGACAGACACTGGCGGATCTGGGCGCTGAAGTAATTAAAGTAGAAAGCCCGGATGGTGACGACACACGTGCCTGGGGACCGCCGTTCATCACACGCAGTAACGGCGACTTGGAAGCGGCCTATTTTCATGCCTGCAATCGCGGCAAGCGGAGCGTGACAGCAGATTTTCGGGACGCAGACGATTTACGCCACGTGAAGCAGTTGATCAGCACAGCAGATATCGTTATTGAGAATTTCAAAGTCGGTGGGCTGGCCAAATACCAGCTCGATTACGCCAGTCTCGCCGAACACAATCCGCGCCTGATCTACTGTTCAATCACCGGCTTTGGGCAGGATGGCCCATATGCGGAGCGGGCCGGTTATGACTTCATCATCCAGGGTATGAGTGGCATGATGGAACTGACTGGCATACCTGATGGAGAGCCACAAAAGATAGGGGTGGCGCTGGCGGATATTACCGCCGGCCTTTATGCAACCATTGCCATCCAGGCCGCGGTGATCGAGCGGCAACGCAGCGGCAAGGGGCAGCATATCGACATAGCCCTGCTCGATTCCATGGTGGGCGTGCTCGCCAACCAGGCGATGAACTTCCTGGCGAGTGGTGTGGCGCCGACCAGGCTCGGAAATGCTCACCCGAATATTGTGCCTTACCAGGTTTTTCCTGCTGCAGACGGTTACTTCATTCTGGCAGTTGGTAACGACGATCAATTCACCCGCTTCTGCGAACTGATAGGGCAACCCGAGCTCGCGGATGACCCGCGCTTTACCAGCAACTCGCTACGCCTGGCAAATCGAGATACGCTGACTGCTTTGATAGAGGCTGAGACAAGCAAGCACAGCAAAATCGATATGCTGGCACTGTGTGAAGAATATTCTGTGCCTGCCGGGCCGATTAGCCAGCTACAGGAGGTGTTTGGTGATCCGCAAGTGCGGACACGTGGCATGCTGCTGGAGATGGAAGATGGCCTGAAAGGCATCAGGACTCCGATAAAGTTCGACGGAAAGGAAACAGCGTCGCAAACGCCCGCGCCGATGCTTGGGAAAAAGATAACGGGGTCAGAGTAAAGTTTCCTGCTGGCGTAGTCACTGGTTTATTTAAATAAAACTGATCCCTAAACACCGCTTCTTCATAACGCCATGACCCTGTGGTACCGTTGAGCCTTATTCAAACGGAGTTCGATTAAATTCAATATGCAATCCATTCTGGTAACAGGTGCCAACAAGGGCATTGGCCTGGCAGTGGTCAAGGCAATCCTATCTGAGCAGCAGCAATTCCGCGTTCTGTTAGGTTCACGTGATCTCGAGCGCGGCGAAGCCGCCCGCGATGAAGCTCTGGGTGACACTGGTGTCGATGCTGAGCGACTTGCAGTTGTTGCCATCGATGTAGGCGATGAGCGCTCCGTGGCAGAGGCGGCAACAGGCCTGCAGAATTCAGATGATGAGCTATATGGGCTGGTCAACAACGCTGGCATTGCCAGTGGCTCTCTGACACAGATACTCAACGTTAACGTTAATGGTGTGCAGCGGGTCTGCGAGAAGATCATACCCCTGATGCCCAATGGTGGAAGAGTTGTCAACGTCGCGTCAGCGTCCGGGCCCAATTTTGTGTCCCAGTGCGCATCAGAGTGGCAACAGTTTTTCCAGAATGAGCAGCTCACCTGGCCTGAGTTGTCTCAATTCATGCAGCATTGCCTGCAAATGACAGCCTCTGAGATGCAGCAAAAAGGCCTGCCTGCCGATGGCTACTACGGGCTATCCAAGGCTTGTGCCAACCTGTTTACTCTGATTAGCGCTCGCGAAAATCCTCGGCTAACCATCAATGCCTGTACACCTGGATATATCGAAACCGACCTGACACGTGGAATGACTGGTGCCTCCGGCACAAGTGCTGCTGAGCTAGGTATGAAACAACCCGAAGACGGCGCCAGGGTCATCATGCATTTATTATTCAAACCGGTTGAGGGCACCGGGTATTACTACGGTAGCGATGCGCTGCGCAGCCCGCTGGACAGGTACCGATCGCCGGGGTCTCCCGCGTATACGGGTGATTAGTCGCTCAACCCAATTCATAGATTGAAATAGTGGGTTCTGTTCAGGCCAGGAAGGCCAGACGAATACAAAAACATGCCCTGTCCCTGATAATATGTCATAATATATGACATTATAATAATGCTCTTAGCCAGATGAAAACCATGAGAAATAAGTCATGAGCCCATACGTACAACAATTTTTGGCCGATACCGGTGCGCAAACACCGGTCGTTTGCGGGCCCATGTATCCGGGATCTAACCCTGAGCTTGTGGCTGCTGCGTCTGAGTGTGGCGGTTTCGGCGTGGTGCAGCCGGTCACTTTGACCTCGCTTTATGGTCACGATTTCCGCGAGGGCCTGCAACTGATCAAGCAACTCACCGATAAGCCTTTTGGCGTGAACTTCACCATCTTTGGTGGTGCCAATAAAAAGTACCACGAGCAGATGAAGGAATGGATGGAGGTATCCATAGAAGAGGGCGTGAAATTCTTCCTGACGTCATTGGGAAAACCGGATTCGGTTGTCAAAAAAGCCAAGCAACATGGCATTAAGGTGTACCACGACATACCTAATAGAAAAGTGGCGCTGGCAATGCGGGACTGTGGCGTTGATGGGCTGAATTGCATCAACTGGCGCGGTGGCGGGCAGACCGGCATACAATCGGCAGAGCAGTTTATGGAGGAGTTGCACGATATTGGGCTTCCGCTGATCTGCGCAGGCGGCATCGGCAATGCTGATGATTTCAGGCAGGCCCTGGATTTAGGCTATGCAGGCGTTCAATTGGGCACACGCTTTTTAGCGACTAAAGAATGTAATATTACTAATGCCTACAAGCAGGCCATTGTTGACTCCACGGAAGAAGATATCGTCTGGACCAACAAAATAGCCGGCAACAATTCCTCCGTTATAAAGACCGACGATATTATGAAGGGCGGTTTACAAACCGGCCCCGTGATCAACTTCATGTTAAGAAAGCCGAACCTGAAGAAGTACGCAAGAATGTGGTTGATGAGTAAAGGTATTCGTAATTACAGTAAAACAGCGTTTAACGACAACGTTAAATTCTGGCAGGCGGGCAAAGGCGTCGGCAACATAAAGTCGGTTGAGTCTGTCGCTGATGTGATGCGGGAATTTTCACTTCCTGGCTAGTGATAAATTCCCCACGTCAAATACTCTAATAACCGGCCAGTTTATACCTATGTCGATGGCGGCTAATGTGAACGGAAGGAACGCTTCAGTCTGTCTCTGGTTGTTGTGACTTGAGCTCGTAATTCACAAATGTGTTCCATTGATGAGCCGCGTCGCCGGCGGCCTGCTGATGCCTCTCCACAGCCGCCTTTTGCTCATCTATGAATTCCGCAATACAGTCTTTGTATATCAGGACTGCATCGTTGAATTCATCTGCTTCCTTCTGGGATTCAAATTGAAACGGCAGATAAGGCTTGGAACAGGAGTGGCTGACGCTGGAATTGTCAGCCCACGCTGGTGCTGTCAGTACTAAGGCAGCTGTGCTGAATACTGCGAGTTTACTTAATCGGTTGAAGTTCATATTAGAGCCCCGGGATGAGATCGATGGGTTGGCAATGTTCGACAACATCAGTAAGTCTAGCACGAGGTAAATGGGTGCCCCGGAATCGCGTGAGCATAAATTTCGTCAACTCTGTGAGGTGGTGCAGTTAGTGCAAACAGCCAATATAATTTGTAGTTCAAGCGAATTAAACTATGGGTGGCAAGATGCAAGACCTGACCCTCAATTCACAAGACCTCACCTTCAAATCGCATTATCGTGGAGCAAACGTGACAATTAAAGCCAGAAAACTTGTGAAAATATCGACCCTGTTGACCTGCCTTTGGATGGCAGCAATTTTGCCGCTAAGCGTTGCGGCGTCTCATGGCCAAATCCACAACAGCATCGACGGCAAGAAATACATGTGTCCTCCCTGCTACCATGTCGAGGGCTTCAGTGGTGAGCTGTTTGAACACGATGGCACATGTCCTGTATGTGGCATGAACCTTATCGAACAGGTGGAGGGTAAGGATGTTGGCGACATCTCGCTGGCCAGCGGTTCCGGAAATTTTGTGGTCCGCGGTGGGCCAGCGCACGCGGATAAAAAGGTGACGGTGTTTTATCACCGACCGGCAAACTTTAACCCACAGTCGCGCATCCTGCTGGTGATTCCGGGCGCAGGGCGTAATGGCTGGAGCTACCGGGATGCCTGGATCGATGCCAGCGAAGAACACAATGTGCTGGTGCTGTCTCCAGCCTACATGGAACAGGATTATGATTTCGCCGCCTATCACCTTGGCGGAGTGGTTTCCAATCTCCAGCTCGATAATGTAGATCAAGCTGAAGTCAAGGAGACCAACCGCTACCGCCTACGCGACGAAGACATCAGCTTTGATCTTAATCCCCAACCCGGGCAATGGCTTTTTAATGACTTTGACCGCGTTTTCGACATGGTGGTCAAGGCCACCGGCTCTGAGCAGGTCAGCTATGATATTTTCGGGCATTCTGCAGGCGGCCAGATTCTGCACCGCATGGTGCTGCTGCAGAAGGTGAGCAAGGCGCACCGTATCGTGGCGTCTAACGCTGGTTTTTACACCCTGCCAGATTTACAGCAGCCACCCATGTTCGGGGTCAAGGGACTGCCAGTCGATGGATCGCAGTTACGCAGCGCCTTCGCCAGAAAGCTGGTTCTATTGATTGGTGAGCTCGACAATGAAACTGAAACACGCGGCACTATGCTGCACACGCCGCTGGCTGATCAACAGGGCCAAGGCCGGTTGGCCCGTGCCCGGCACTTTCATCAACGAAGTCAGGTGATAGCTGACGAGTTTGGTGCCCCTTGCAACTGGGCACTTGAAGTGGTGCCGGGTGTTGGGCACGAATCGCGCAAGATGAGCCAAGCGGCAGCGTTGTATCTGTATTCCAACTAGCGCATTCCTTTACATACTTAAGGAAAACAGGATTGAGGAAAACAGGGGCCAGCGGGATGGATACCCAAATCTGACCCCTTAAAACAGCTATCTATTATTCCTTGATCTCTACCAAAACAACTTCCAGCGGGTTGTCACCTATATTC
>JAHHOC010000394.1 GCA_018677115.1 Arenicella sp.
CGAGGCGCCGGTCACTGCGGTCGCGGGCGATCGGCTCATCGATCGTGCTACCCGAGATTACCCTTCCGTTGACCAGCGCAAGGTACTCCCGCTGCAAGCTGTGGTCAACCAGTTGCTCAATCAGGCCCAGACGGGCCTGCTCAGTTTTGGCGACAACCATGAGCCCGGATGTATCCTTGTCAAGACGATGCACAATACCGGCGCGCGGCAGTGCCCGCAGATCCGGAAAATGGAACAATAGTGCATTGAGCAGCGTGCCATCCGGATTTCCGGCACCCGGATGCACCACCAGACCGGCCGGCTTGTTGACCACCAGCATATATTCATCATCATGGACGGTGTCAATCGGCAGGTTCTGTGCTGCCCATTCGCCCTGCCGGATTTGCGGGACGCTGAGCTCAACTATTTCCCCACCATACACCTTATCCTTCTGCCGTGGCACCTCGTCATCCACCAACACAAGCCCCTGCTTGATCCAGGCCTGTATAGTGCTGCGCGAGTGATCATCACACATCTGCGCAAGCGCCTTATCGACACGCTGTCCCAGTAATTCGTCTGGTACTTCGAAGCTTAAAATTGTGTAATCGTCTGAGCCGCTTGTTTGTTGTTTGATCACTTCTCTGGAAGATTGTTTCGCGTTATGCTTAGCGCCGAATCATAACTCATATGACACTGTGCATGAGCCATTTACTCCTTAGACACGCTTTAATCGTATTAGTGACTGCAGCCCTGGTTGGCGGTTGCTCATCCAAGAAATCCCGCTCGCTTGATGAACTCGGCGAACAACAGGTCGAACAGCTCTACAACAAAGGCAAGCGAGCACTCGACGTCGGTAATTACAGTTTCGCAATCGATTACTACCGGGCACTTGAGGCTAACTATCCCTACGGCGATTTTACCGAACAGGCGAAACTCGATATGTTGTTCGCGTTCGATAAGCTAGGCCAGGTCGATAATGCTGTCGAGGCGGCTGACAATTTCATCAAACTGTATCCGACGCATAAGAATGTTGACTATGCGTACTACATGAAGGGGGTTGCCAGCTTTGAGAAAAAACAAAACCGGTTTGATCGGTTTATCAAGGGCGGTGAAAAACAGGTGCGTGATCCACAACCCTACAGGGACTCAGAGGAGGCTTTTGAAGAACTGCTCAAACGTTATCCGAACAGCATCTACGCTGAGGATGCCCGGCAACGTATAGTCTATATCCGCAATGCTCTGGCCGAACGCGAACTGGCTGTGGCTAATTTCTATTATGACAATCAAACCTATGTAGCTGCATTGAACCGCTGTAAAACAATTGTTTACGAATATGAAACAACGCCATCGGTTGAAGGCGCGCTGCTATTGATGGAGAAAACGTATCTGGAGATGGGCATGCAGGACCTGGCCGAGAGCACCCATAAAATCCTTGTAGCTAATTTTCCTGACTACCAGGCCGAGCCCTTCAAAGCCAAGAAAAAAAGCATTTTCTCACGCCTGAATCCTTTCAAATAAAGCCCGGACCGCCGATTTACCAGTCTACCTTGGGACGGTAACCTGAAGTTATCGGGTATCGCCGGTCTCGGCCGAAAGCGCGTTTGGTAATACGCACGCCGGGTGGTGCCTGGCGCCGTTTATATTCATTGCGATCAACCAGGCGGATAACCTGCGATACATGTTTTTCGTTATAACCCTGCGCCACTATGTCCCGTGGCGCACAATCCTGCTCCACATACAACTCCAGAATCGGGTCCAGAATCTCATACGGCGGCAGGCTATCCTGATCAACCTGGTTTGGGCGCAGCTCTGCAGATGGTTCGCGGGTTATAACGCGCTCCGGAATAACCTGTGACACAGTATTACGGTACTTGGCAAGTTCGTAGACCAGCACTTTGGGAACATCTTTAATCGCGTTGTAACCGCCTACCATATCGCCATACAGGGTTGCATACCCAACAGACATCTCGCTTTTGTTTCCAGTAGTCAGTACCATGCGGCCGGTTTTGTTTGAATAGGCCATAAGGATCAGACCGCGGCAACGGGCCTGAATATTTTCCTCGGTGGTATCTTCTTCCCTGCCCTCGAATATAGGTGCCAATTGCTGCATGAACGCGTCATACATGGACTCGATCGAAATCACACGGTAATTGATGCCCAACGCTTCTGCCTCCTGGTGGGCATCGTGTTTGCTGATGTCAGAGGTATAACGAAACGGCATCATGATGACGTCCACATTTTCCGGCCCCAGTGCATCAACCGCAATGGCAGCGGTCAGACCCGAGTCGATGCCGCCAGACAGGCCGATAACAACCCCGGAAAACCCGTTCTTGGTCACATAATCCCGCACCCCCAGCACTAACGCGTTATAGATGCTCTGCAGATACTCATATTCCGCTACCATCTCGGTGCCGGATATGCTTATACCAACGAAATCGGATCGCACCGTAACCCGGCTCAGTGCCTCTTCAAAGCTGGCCATCTGATGCACAACCTCGCCCTGCGCATCGGTTACGAAGGAGGCTCCATCAAAAACCAATTCGTCCTGGCCACCAACCTGATTCACATAAATTACCGGCGTTTGCACTTTTTTGGAGCGTGCACAGACCACATCGCAGCGCTCCCTTATCTTATTAGCGTGATAGGGCGAACCATTGATATTAAGAATAATTTCCGCGCCACTCGCGATAGCCTGCTCTACCGGTCCGTCGTTCCAGATATCCTCACAGACCGTTAAACCCATAACCACATCCTTGTATTCCACCACGCAGACTTTGTCTCCAGCGGAAAAATAACGTTTCTCATCGAACACTCCGTAATTAGGCAGATCCATCTTAAAGTATTCATGCGTGAGC
>JAHHOC010000403.1 GCA_018677115.1 Arenicella sp.
GCCCTGTTATTACTGGGCGGCCTGGAGACCTTGCAAACTGCCAGCATCGTCGGCGGCGCGCCACTATTGGTAATCGCGGTGCTACTGTGTATGTCGATATACAAGATAAGCAGATACGATTTACAGAATCAGCCACATGTCGAATCCGATGAGATTGACGTGAACAAATTTCCTGAACACGACCACTGGCATCCAAAGGGAACCTGGGATGTAGATTAGCGGCTGATATTTGACCTGCCACCCATCGCTGCCTGCGTCTATGATGTTATAAAGCAGGCTCCGTGACGGCGGTCGTCCGCGAGCGCATGCAAATTGCCGTTGGCATCGCAGCCAGCTACATTGAGTGCCCCAAAATACATATCCCTGTCAGCGAAGGGGCGCAGCTTGAACTCGCGCGCAGCCAGGCTGACATCAATTCCGGGTTCATGCTGCAGCACGAATTCACCACCGATATGTTCAACGTGGAGCCTCGGTGCACTCACCATCTGCTCAAATCCCAGTTGGTCAAAAGCGAATCGGCGCCAACCCTGGAAAATGGTTGTGGTAATGCGGCTGGCACCGGGAGAGCCCATGGCCAGGGTGGTGCCGTTCTCATGCCAGGCCAGCGTGGGGGACATATTCGATACCAGTCGCCCCCCCGGCGGAATGCGAAAGCATCCGGTGGGATTCAGTTCAGGCTCGCCCAGACTGTTGTTGGTCGGTATTCCTGTGCCGGGTATGGAGATACCGGAGCCATAACCGTTACTCATGGTAATCGCCACTGCACTGCCGTCTGCGGTGGCGGAACTCAAGTGCATGGTATTAGGCGACAAGGTTTTTTCGAAGAAATGCTGCAGCCAGGGTTTTTCAAGGATCAACGAGGCTCGTGCCGCGTTCCAATTAGCACCCCCCTCGGACTCGCGCAGGGAAAACATCATGCGTTGAATGCGCGCGATAAGCTGGATTTTTTCCGCCTCAGTCATACGTTCATGCCACATGGCGTCGAATAATTGCACCATAGACCCGACCATAGCACCGCCTATTGAGGGAGGCGGATTGAGGGCCAGGTCGAAGCCATATGAGCGCAGTGTAATGGGCTCGCGCACCTCAGCGCGGTATGCGGCCAGATCTGCCATGGTGACATAGCCGCCGTTGTCGCCTATTTCCCTTGCCAAGGCCTGGCCAAGGTCTCCCCGGTAAAGCGCATCGGCACCCTCGAGGCCGATAAGCTCTAGCGAACTGTCCAAGTGCGGCATCCGGTAAAAGTCGCCGTCACTCAGCGGATTCTCACCATCAGGGAAAAAGGCTTCGCGGCTTTCCTGCTGGTCAAAGAACACGGCATGGCCGGCCAAGGCTAACCATTTGACCAGGGTGTGGCTGGCGGTGCAGCCGGATTTCGCCAGCGCCACTGCGGGAACCAGCAACTCCTTCCACGGCAGTGAGCCGTGGCGCCGCCATGCCAACTCCAACGCCCGCAACATGCCGGGCACAGCTACCGAACCATGCCCCACGTTCACGGTAATTCCATCGCCGTAGGGAATGGTTGCCCGCTTTAAACCGGCCTGTGCCCGCTGCAATTCAGAATTTGGAACCGAAGGCATGGCATCGGCCCCGTCGATCAGCTCCGGCGCCTTGCCGGGTAACTTAATGGCGATAAACGCCGACCCGCCCAGCGAACACATGAGTGCTTCCGATACCGTGGCGGCCAAGGCGCTGCCCACAGCGATATCCACCGCGTTGCCACCCATAGCAGCAATATCACGGCCAGCGGCAACGGTATAGGGCGATTCTGAAGCGATGGAAAATGCAGTACTGGCGGTCATGGGAAAACCGTGGTGTTTGGCTGTTTGTTATCGCAGCAAGTTGGCACTCGCCCAAAACAAAGTTGCAAGCGAGATTGCGTCGGTGATTTCTCCGTTCATAGCCATCTGGCAAGCCGTTTCAAGCGGGACTTTTCGCAGGCTCAACTTTTCTTCCTCTTCCGGCTCTGGCATCCCCTCAACCAGATTCTCGGCAAGAAAAACAATTGCCCTTTCATTGGTCGCGGAATTCGATAAATGCATCTCAAAGATCTGTTTCCAGTCGCTTGCTACGAGCCCTGTCTCCTCTTTGAGTTCCCGTTGTGCGCTTTCTAGCGGTAGCTCGCCTAATCCGCCGCCGCCCTCAGGAATTTCCCAGCTATAGTGTGACAGAGGGTAACGGTACTGGCCGACCAGCCAGGTGTTTAACTGTTCATCGATGGGAAGGATGCCGATGGCCAGATGCTTGAATTCTACAACGCCGTAAATTCCGTCCTTGTTGGCAGGATTGATGATCTGATCCTCGCGCACCCTGATCCACGGATTGTCGTAGTGCACTTTCGATCCTTTGGTCTGCCAAGGATTTTCTTCTTGCATAGGCGTTAATTGTCGCATAGCGGGTTTGTCGTGTATATCCATGGCTGGAAACAGCCGCTAGCCGACACTGGTGTTTCTCTCCTGCTCCTGAAAACGCCTGATATCAAAAGGCTCTATCGGCATGGCGGTTTTTCCATCAATAATCAATTCCGACATGATGCGCCCGACAACCGGTGACAATTGAAATCCGTGCGCGGAAAACCCGAACGCATGGAACACGCCCCTCGCCCGCGAACTGGCGCTGATCACCGGAATATTGTCTGGCATGAATGCCTCGATTCCCGCCCAGGCACGAACAATCCTCGCCGAACCCATGTGAGGAAAAAGCTGGGTAACGGTCTTTGCACTGGTTTTCAGTGCAGTGAAGTCTATATCGGCGTGTTCCCGCTCGAGGTCAAGCCGCGCCATGTGCGCACCGCCAATGATAACGGTGCCATTTGGCATTTGTTTGAATGACAGTTTGTGCCCCACAGCGCCGACTACCGGATCAAGAAAGTGCGGCAGGCGTTCTGTAACCATTAGCATCGGCGCCCCAGGAGTCAGCGGCACTGGCTCACCAAACCATTCAGCAACTTGGTTAGCCCAGGCACCTGCACAATTGACGATATTGGAGGCACTGAACACGCCTTGAGCGGTGGCTACACTCCATCCGGAATCGCCTTGGTCAACACCTGTCACATCAACGTCAGTAATTATCTGCACGCCAAGCTCCACAGCCTTGTGGCGAAACGCCGTAGCGGCATGAAACGGTCGCGCAAATCCATCTTCGGGACTGTACAGCGCACCGACACAGCCGCTGACCAGTCTTGGTACCAGTTCATAAAGCTTGTGCTGATCAATAATACGCTCATGGTGGAAACCGCTGGCGTTTAGCTCATCGACACGCGCCTGCAAGCTCTGCAGCTCTGCCTCGGTCTCAGCCACCTTCACCTGGCCACTGAGTACCACATCGCAGTCGCTATCTACCAGAGCAGATATATTTTTCCAGATTTCGGATGCAGCAACGGTAAGCGGTATTTCAGCCATGTGCCGGTTCAGCTGGCGCAAGCCACCCGCATTGACACCGGAGGCATGGCGAGCAGGACTGTGCCTTTCCAGCACAATGGCCTTGTAGCCACGCAGTGCCAGGTGTAATGCGGTAGACAGGCCCATTAGTCCACCACCGATAACGATTGTATCGGCTTTGATCATGCTCCGCCGCCTGCCTGCATATCTTCCAGTGCGGCAAGTTGCGAAATGGTCAGTGGACGGATTGGTGGCCGTATGCGATACCCGCCGGCTGCCATCATGTCCACGTCCAGCTCGTGGGCTAACAGTTGGCCGACGGCGTTATTACACTGCCGCCCCTGGCATGGCCCCATGCCGCAGCGGGTTAAAAATTTCACCTGGTTGGTATCATGATGACCGTCTTGTATTGCCCTGCGGACCTGACCCGCAGTTATCTCTTCGCAACGGCAAATGACAGTTGCGTCGTCGGGTTGATAAAGTAATTCAGGTGGCGGACGGAACATGGCTTCCAGAAACGGTCGAACCCGCAGGTCGTCATTCAGCCAACGCTGATCGTCACGGCCAATCTCATCGCGCCGCATTGAGCCCACGTGACCGAGGGCGTGGGCGCTTCCTAATCCTGCGATGCGACCTGCGTGCCGCGCTGCAACCGCGCCACCGATACCTGCACCATCACCTGCAATAGCAATGCCAGCAAGTGAGCTGTTGCACCATTCATCGGTCTGTGGCCGCCAACATAATTGAGCGGAATCCCAACGGTGATCACAACCTGCACAGCGACTTAGGTGGCTATCGGGAACGACACCGAAATGAGTCAACAGCAATGATGTTTCGATGCGCTTGCTGGTATTGCGATGATCAAATTCGACCGCCTCGATAGAGTCAGTACCCGTGGCCCGCAAATTTCTGACTCCGGTGAAATACGGTACCCGCGCCATCTTTAACTGCAATTGGTAACGCAGGCCCTTGATTATGTAGTGATGGGCCAACAACGCTTCGGGCAGCCTTGGTAAGGCCCGCCAGAAATTGCCATGCGGTGTCATATCCAGGATTGCGCCAATGGACACGCCAGCTTGCAGGTACTGCCAGGCCAGTAAAAGTAGTAACGGGCCGCTCCCGGCCAGCACCAGTCCGTCAGCCGGAACCAGCGCGGAGGATTTCAAAAGAATCTGGCCTGCTCCCGCAGGCATGACGCCCGGCAAAGTCCAGCCGGGAAAAGGCACCGGTCTCTCCATTGCGCCACTGGCGATAATCACTCGCTTGGCATGCAACAATGATGTTTTGCCATCTCGGAGAATACCTACCTCGCAGCGGCCATTAAGATTCCACACCGTTGTGTTCGGTAGATGCCGCGCACCACTTTGCTCGAACTGTGTTACCAGATCCCGCCCGGCTTGATAATCCGGGCCAAGCAATCTGGCGCGTTGCTCCGGAACAGTTTGCACAGCTCGATAGACCTGTCCGCCGGGAGTAGATTGCTCATCGAGCAGCAGGCACTCGGCTCCTTCATTTGCTGCGGCTGTCGCTGCCGCCAGACCAGCTGGACCACCGCCAATTACGATCAGTTCGTGGTGTTCCATCAGGGATATTCCGGGGAAGCTCCCGGCTGACGGCGGATCTGCATCCCTTGTTCCACGGAAATCTGGCAGGACTGGCGATTGGGAACACCGTTGATTTCTACCAGGCATTCAAAGCACACTCCCATCATGCAGTAGGGCGCTCGCGGTGCACCGGAAACAGGGGTGGTGCGGCACCATGGCAGTCCACTGGCAAATATCGCGGCTGCCACCGATTCACCCTCGAGAACGCGGGTTTTGGTTCCCTCAATCTCAACTTCAACCCAACGACCGTCGGGTTCTTGCAATCGGCGAAATCGTTGCGGCATTAAAGACGGACCCGCTCAGCGATATCGCGGTGTTCAAAGATCATTTCATGCTGCAACTCCAGTTGCTGCCCTGCACCCGCTGCCTTAGCTCGTCGGTACATGGTCAAGGCAATAGCAACATCAAGGAATGACAAGCCCACGGCATTAAAATAAATCCGTTCCTGTTCTGACTCGCGTCCGGGTTTGTCGCCGGAAACCAGTTCGTGAAGATTGGCATGCAGGTCGTGATTGCCGATCAGCCCCTCTTTATACATCCGGCTCAGGGTTTGGGTGCGGTGTGTGACTGTCTCCCAGTCATCACAGACAATCTTGTCGCTCTGCCCGACAACGGCATATTCATCTTCCCAACCGCCGACATGACTGTAAAAAGCGCCTGGCTTGACCCATTCGGCCTTGAGTAACGGCGCCTGCGCGCTGGTTGCGGTCACCAGTATATCCGCGTCCTCCATGGCAGTCCGCGCATTGCCATTGGCAGCGATAAATTGCATATCCGGTACAATAGGCGCCAACTGGTCAATGAACTCTTTTTCCTCAACTGCAGTTAACGCTGAAACCCGGCACTGTTTCAAGCTTGGACGCGCCACTTTCATTGCCAGCAGGTGCATCTTTGCCTGTTCTCCCGCACCGATAAAGCCAATTGTTTCCGATGCCTCACGGGCGAGATACCTTGCAGCAACTGCACCCACTGCGCCAACGCGCATATTGGAAGCAAGCGTGCCGTCCATCACCGCCACCGGGAAACCGTGCTCGATCTCAGAAAGAACAAAAATGGCAGAGAGATTCTGGAGATCGTATTTGCGCGGGTTCTCGGGGAAAACTGATACCCACTTCATGCCACAGATCTTGTCATCCAGCATGGTTGCCGGCAGGCAGTTTATGCGCTCCTGCGTACCCTGATCGAAAATTTGCACGATCTTGTCGGGGAACATAATGGAACCCCCTTCGAACGCCAGCAAAGCTTTCTCCACCACATCAAGAATCTCCGGCATATCGAAACAACCGGCGCTGAGCAAATCTTCCTGGGAAAAATAATTGAAATCGACTTCGTGTTTGGTCACCGGTGTTCTCCGTCTCAGGGAGTTTTGTAAGCGAGAAACCCCCAATTTAGTAAATTTGCGAATGCAGGTATTGCGTGCGTTAAATATACCTCAACTTTGTCACGGACTCATTAATCCCTTATGAGATCAGAGGAGTGATTCGTGGCTGGCAGGCATCAGCCAATTGCACGCGCTGTACGCCACCGCAATGATCATCAGTCAAAGTGGCGGCGAGCTGAACTCGGGCCAAGTCTCGATTATTTTTAATTTGTATTACAAATGTTGATTTATGTAATACAAACAATTACAGTAATGCCTCGCACCACCTCTAAAGGTGAATTGATGCCAAAATCAAAAAACAAACCTGCCAAACCCCGCCGACAAACCAAAGACAAAGTCCTGCAGGCTCGAATACCGGATAATCTGGACGAAGAACTCCGCGGCCGCGCGCATGACCTCGGCTTGTCAGTCTCGACCATAGTACGCAATGCATTGCTCAACACCTTTGACCTGGTTGAAGGCGTTGTCGCAGACAGCAGCCAGATTGCCGATGCAGTGAAAGGCAATTCGCGGAAACGCCACTCGCCACGCAACCAGCGGCACGAGGCCAGCTCTGCAGCCGTGCTCGGTTGGCAGGAAGTAACGCTGAACGTCAACGCAATCTGTGAGACCTGCAATGCAATTCTGGCCAAGGGCTCTCGTGCTTGTGTCGGTATACCATTGCAGGACAGGGCGCTGTTTCTTTGTGTGGAATGCCTGGCGGCGATGCAAACCGCAGCCGCAGAGGGGAAAACTGATGCGGCCGCGCCATCTGGTAAACCAGGAGAATAATATGCCTGACACTATCCGCAACGTTCGTGGGGCGGCCTTGCTGACTTTTGATTGCCTGGCAGGAATCACCAGCACGGTGAGGCAAATGCACGGAGCAATCGCCAGTCGCGCATTACCACTCTCGTTGTCGAAACCTGACAGCGGGGAAGCAGCACCGGGAATGATCTCAAAAGCAGTGTATGCAGGTATTCAATCGGCTATACACGGCCTGCGTAAATCTGCAGATATATCCTTAGACTTATTTAATGATGATTCAGACACAGCACTAAATGCATCCGGGCACGGCCTTGCCTTGCGGTCAATATTAAATGGCATCTGTGGCGATCACCTTGAGACCACCAACAATACGCTCTCCGCTCCAATGTGCTTCACTACCCCGGAAATAATTCCGCGGCTGTCCAAGGCTAACCTGGAGACCGCGATTCCGGATGCAAGCGGCAATGTCGCGGTCTATGTACATGGGCTATGCCTGTCAACGCGGAGTTGGGTGCGCGATAACCGCCCTTCAATTGGCGATAAACTCAAAGAATCGGCCAACCTTACTCCACTCTACCTGCAATACAATACCGGTCGGCATATTTCAACCAACGGCAGGGAGTTAGCAGCGCAATTGAATGAACTCATGCAAGCCTGGCCGGAACCCATCAAATCATTGTCATTGATCGGGCATAGCATGGGCGGCCTGGTGATACGCAGTGCCTGCTGGTATGCAGAACAAGAGGGCTATGCCTGGCCAAGGCAATTAAAACGCGTGCTGTTCCTTGGCACTCCCCATCACGGAGCACCACTTGAAAAAGCCGGACACCTGCTCTCAGTGGCAATGCACAGCAGTCCTTACCTTGCTCCGCTTGATTTAGGCAAGCATCGCAGTGCGGGAATCAAAGACCTGCGGTTTGGTAATCTTCTGGATGAAGATTGGCACGGGCAAATCTGCGGGCAAGCGACGCCGGACGCCAGACGGCCGGTGCCCCTGCTCAAGTCCGTCGACTATTACTTCATCGCGGCAACCATAGGCCAGAACCAGCATGACTTGACGGGTCACGCCTTTGGTGACCTGCTGGTCAGGTCCGGCAGCGCTATTGGTGATCATGCTGAATCACACCGGGCGCTTGATATCAATCCTGCTAATTGTCGTATCCTGCATCGTCGAAATCATTTCGATTTATTGACTGATGGCATCGTGCAGGACCAGATTATTGAATGGTTTAGCGGCGAATCTTGACGTTGGCCTGATCATGAACAGGCCCCATTAACTGCAGTAATTCAGCGGCCAAGAGTCTCAGACGGGCAAAATAGTATTGCAGGAATTTGCAGTTGGTAATTGTAAATACCGAACTCGCCGGATTAAGGCCTAGCGATCCTCGATTTCTTCAGACTCACTGACTTCCGCGGTTCTGGTTTGCACCACATAGGCCCCCAGCAGGCTGGCGAAAAACACAATAGTGAGGCCAAAAACCAGGGTGAAAAGTAAACTGCCGGCTTCACCTGGGTCAACCACCGCGTTAAGCGCAAACAACAGCATCGGCACAGCGACCGCAATAAGCCATTGGCGGGTGAAATAGAAAATTATCACGCCGGCCAGGAAAGCACCGATGAATAATATTGCGAACACCATAGTCAGAGTATATAGCGGGCGTAATCCTCGTTTTCGGCAAGTTCCTTTAAGTGACTCTGCACATACTCAGCGTCAACCGTAGCGGTATCCCCCGAGCGGTCGCTGGCTTCGAAGGAGATAGTTTCCAGCAGGCGCTCCAACATGGTATGTAATCGCCGCGCACCGATGTTTTCGGTGCTTTCATTGACCTGCCAGGCAAGTTCGGCAATACGCTGAATACCTTCCTCAGTAAATTTGAGACTGACGTTTTCGGTTTCCATTAAAGCCGCATACTGCTCAGTCAATGACGCATCAGGCTCGGTCAGGATTCGGGTGAAGTCCTCAACAGTCAGGGCTGCAAGCTCGACGCGTATTGGCATGCGCCCCTGCAACTCAGGAATTAAATCAGATGGCTTGGCAATTTGAAATGCACCGGAACCGATAAACAGGATATGGTCGGTTTTTACCATGCCGTATTTGGTCGACACGGTACTGCCCTCGACCAGCGGCAGCAAGTCCCGTTGCACACCTTCACGCGACACATCCGGGCTTTTACCGCCTTCAGAGCGCCCGATGATCTTGTCGATTTCATCGATAAACACGATGCCATGGTTTTCCAGCCGCTGAATAGCATTGAGTTTGATCTCTTCTTCATTTACCAATTTGCCGGCCTCTTCCTCAGCCATCAATTTCATGGCTTCCCTGATCGGCAGTTTGCGCGACTGTTTTTTTCCGCCACCCATGTTTTTCATCATGCCTTGCAACTGATTGGTGAGTTCCTCCATGCCCTGCGGCCCGAAAATCTCCAACCCCACGCTCGGTGCGGCAACGTCTATATCAACCTCCTTGTCATCCAGGTCGCCCTCACGCAGTTTTTTACGGAATTTCTGCCGTGCTGCACCCCCGCTGGAACTGCTGTCTGTGTCGGTACCCATTCCGGTATCGCGGGCCGGCGGTAGCAATATATCGAGGATGCGTTCTTCAGCGGCGTCTTCCGCTCGCTGACGAACCTTGCTTGTTTCCGCTTCATGTTGGCGCTTGATGGCGATGTCTGCCAGGTCGCGGATGATTGAATCAACCTCGCGGCCCACATAACCTACTTCAGTGAATTTGGTGGCCTCAACCTTTATGAAAGGCGCATCGGCCAGATTAGCCAGCCGCCGCGCGATCTCGGTCTTGCCGACACCGGTTGGCCCAATCATCAAAATATTTTTTGGAGTTATCTCGGTACGCAGTTGCTCGTCCGGTACCTGAGTTCGTCGCCAACGGTTACGCAAGGCGATGGCAACTGCGCGCTTTGCCTCTGCCTGGCCAATGATGTGCTTGTCGAGTTCCTGCACGATCTCGCGCGGTGTCATAGTGCTCATCTGATATCCAGTTCCTCTATCGTCAGATTATGATTAGTGTAAATACAGATATCGGCGGCGATATTGAGAGATTTTTCGACAATATCGCGCGCTGACATGTCGGTGTTGTTATAAAGCGCCCGCGCGGCAGATTCTGCAAACGGGCCACCGGATCCAATGGCCATCACGCCGCCCTCCGGCTCGATCACATCACCATTGCCGGAGATGACATAGGAGGCTTGGGCGTCTGCCACACAAAGCAGGGCCTCAAGTTTGCGCAGAATACGATCAGTGCGCCAGTCTTTGGCCAGTTCAACTGCAGCTTTAGTCAAAATGCCCTGATGCTTGGACAGTTTTGCATCAAACAGTTCAAACAGGGTGAAAGCGTCAGCTGTGCTGCCGGCAAAGCCGGCAATCACCGCGCCTTTATGCAATCGTCGCACCTTGCAGGCGTTACCCTTCATAACCGTGTTGCCAATTGAAACCTGCCCGTCGCCGCCGATCACAACCTGGTTGTCACGACGCACAGACAAAATGGTAGTACCTCTAAATTCAGGCATGGGGTTTCTCCGTTTAAAGAAGGTGTTTAAATGCCGGGTAAGGCTTGTATTCTGGGTGTTACTTGATGATTTTCAAGTGCGATGCGTCGCCCTTCTTCCTGCGCGGGGCTTTCTTCACATCGCTTGCCGGCACTTCGGTGAGCATCAAATCGTCCGGATCACTGCCATCATCATCCGCTTCTTCAAAGAAGATGCCCTGTGAGTTCTCACGCGCGAAGATCGCCATCACCGATTCAATTGGCAAATAGATGTCCTGCTCAACGCCACTGAACCTGGCAGAAAAACTCAAACACTGATTGTCCATGACATGCAGTTGTACCGCCGTTGAGCTGATGTTCAGCACAATCTGGCCATCAACCACATGATTCAAGGGTACTTCGACGCCGTCTACTTCCGCATCAACCAGCACCTGGGGTGTGAAATCGTTGTCTTCAGCCCATTCAAAAATGGCCCGCAGCAGGTAGGGCTTGGTGGAGGTCATGCTAATAGTGTTCATGACAAACGTAAGTTCGTCAATGGCGAATTAGAATCCTCGCAAATCTCGCTCTGTGTCACTCATGCTGGCCTGGAATGCCTCGCGGGCGAATAATCTCTGGGCGTAGTCTTCCACCACCTGCGCCTGCCTCGGCAGAGTGATATTGAGCACCGGCAATCGCCACAACAGGGGTGCCAGAATCACGTCAACCAGTGAATACTCTTCGCCCATGGCGAAATCCTGCTCGGTGAACAGGGGTGAAATTGCAATTAACCCATCGCGCAATATCTTGTGTGCCTCACGGTCTTTGACATTCTCCTGCAATGCGCGGATGGAACCGAACCAGTCACGGTTCAGGCGCATGATCATCAATCGCTGCTTGGCCCGGGAGACCGGATCAACCGGCATTAACGGAGGATGCGGCAGGCGTTCATCCAGATATTCGTTAATGATGAACGGGTCATACAGAATCAGATCACGGTCAACCAGTGTGGGCGTCTCGTAGTACGGATTAAACTCAGCAAGTTCCTGGCAGGTGTCGGAGGGATCGGTATACACCACTTCGCATTCAATATCTTTCTCCTGCAACACAATTCGGCAAGCGTGGCTCATGACACAATCAGTGCCGGAATATAGCGTCATAATTGAGCGACGGGTGGCGAGTGTATTCATTATCAAAATTCCTGTATTTGGGGACGGATTAGGGAGGCAACGCGGATCGTTAAATCCGCGTTGAAAAGCTGCTTGTAATATCTAGTGAACGTCGCGCCAGTATTCTTTCTTCAACAGATAGGAAAGTCCCATCAGGATTACCAGAAATGCGAGGGTGAAAACGCCAATTTTTTTGCGCTGTAATTGTGCGGGCTCTGCCAGATAAGTCAGAAACGCAGTCAAATCAGTCATTGCCACATCAAACTCATGCGGCGACAGCTTGCCGGGATGCTCTAATTCAAATTTAACATCACCGACAATAGTGATCGGATTAGTGCCATCGGTAACGGCAGCATGTGCATCACCGGCATGGGCTTCGGCCGCCTCTACCTTGCCGACCAATCTCTGCACGCCCTGCAATTCATACAACACATGCGGCATGGCAACATTCTCAAATAGCGAATTGTTCCAGCCACTGGGGGAACTCTCATCCTGATAAAAGCCCCGCAAATAGGTGTAAAGCCAGTTTGGCTTGCGCACCCGCGCCACCAGGGTTAGATCCGGTGGTGCTATGCCGAACCATTCCCTGGCATCATCTTCCGGCATGGTGGATTTCATCAGGTCACCTTCTTTGTCAGTGGCGAACATCATGTTTTCCTTCAACAATGCGAGCGGGATATCCAGGTCTTCTGCAACCCGGTTGTAACGGGAGTACGCCGCGCTGTGGCACGACAGGCAGTAATTAACGAACAGTTTGGCTCCATTCTGCAATGAGGCTTTGTCGTTCATGTTCATGTGCACTTCATCAAGCACGGCACCGTGACCACCAGCGGCCATTGCTGAACTCGGAGCGACAACAGTAACCATCATTGCGAAAAAAGCAGTTATGAGTTTTCTCATTCTATTATCCTCGTTCAGTGCTCATGTTGGGTAACACGATCGGGTAACGGCTTGGTCTTACCGATACTCGTAAACCATGGCATTAGAAAAAAGAATGCAAAATATGCCACCGAGCCAATTTGCGCTAACAATGTATTGCGCTCGGTTACCGGATTCATGCCCAGCCAGCCGAGTAAAATGAACGCAGCCACAAAAATCACCAATGCGATCTTGAACGGCATGCTGCGATAACGGATCGACTTCACCGGTGAGCGGTCCAGCCATGGCAACAGAAAAAACACAACTATCGACAGCGCCATGAACACAACGCCCCAGATTTTGGCGTCAATCCAGAAAAAATTGAACGTATTGGCACGCAGTATCGAGTAGTAGGGGGTGAAATACCATAGCGGGACAATATCCGGCGGCGTCTGCAGTGAGTTGGCCGGCGCAAAGTTGTCCTTCTCGAGGAAAATTCCACCAAACTCCGGTGCGAAGAAGACGATCCCCAGATAAATAATCAGGAAGCCACAGACCCCAACGATGTCCTTGACCGTGTAATAGGGGTGAAAAGCAATACCGTCCAGCGGCTTGCCGTCCTCATCCACCTTTTCGAAAATATCGATTCCATCGGGATTGTTCGAGCCCACCTGATGCAGCGCAATGAGGTGCAGGAACACCAGCACGATCAACACTAGCGGTAACAGGATCACATGAAACGCGAAAAAGCGGTTAAGAGTTGCATCCGAGATCACAAAATCGCCGCGGATCCATTCGGTCAACATGGGCCCGAAATACGGAATTACATCGAACAGCGAGATAATCACCTGCGCGCCCCAGTAAGACATGTTGCCCCACGGCAACAGATAACCCATAAACGCTTCGGCCATCAGGGCCACGAAAATGACGCACCCTATGAGCCACACCAGCTCGCGTGGTTCGCGGTGTGAACCGTAAATCAAACCGCGAAACATATGCAGGTAAATGATTACAAAAAACGCGGAAGCTCCAGTGGAGTGGAGGTAACGCATCAACCAGCCGTAGGGTACATCGCGCATAATGTACTCGACCGAGGCAAAGGCCAGGGCCGCATCCGGCTTATAGTGCATAGTCAGGAATATACCGGTAAAAATCTGGATCACCAGCACCAGGATCGCCAGCGATCCAAAGTAGTACCAGAAATTAAAATTCTTGGCTGCATAGTACTCTGCCAGATGCTCGTTCCAGACCTTGGTCAGCGGGATACGCCGGTCAACCCACTCCATGAAGGCGTTGGCGCTCTTATGATTATCATGCCGATGAATAGCCATTACGCGGTCCTCCCATCATCTTCGCCTATGGTGATGACATTGCCATCATATTTGTAGGGTGGCACTTCCATATTTGAGGTGGCGGGTACGTTTTTGTAAACACGTCCTGACAGATCAAATTTGGAGCCATGACAAGGGCAGAAAAACCCGCCTTGTGAATCATCACCCATTTCCGGATCAGGCCCCACGGTAAGTTTTTCAACCGGTGAACATCCCAAATGTGTGCACACACCAAGCATCACCAACAAGTCGGCATTATTCGCATCTGCCCTGGCATCATTCTGTGCATAGGCCGGCTGAATGCTGACCAATGACGTCGGATCGGCGAGGCGATCTTCAATTTTATCCAGCCCTAACATCATCGCTTCGGTGCGCTTCAGCAAAACTACCGGTTTGCCGCGCCACTCTACTTTCACCATCTGGCCTGGTTGTATTTTTGAGAAATCATAACTAACCGGTGCGCCGGCATTCTTTGCCCGCTCGCTGGGTTGCATGCTCAACACAAACGGCGTTAACGCAATACCGGCACCTACTGCTCCGAACCCGGCTGTGATGCCGGTTAAAAAGCGCCGTCTTTTCTTATCTTCTACACTCGTGTCACTAACGATGTTGTCAGCCATAAGTTCTCCTAGATAATTTTACAATTGGCTAAAAGGGCAAGCCTGCATGCTGCTCTGTACAATAAAAAACTGCGAAAAACGGGGTTCTCAGCAGTGCGCAGCACGATTCATCTTATCGGGTCGCGATTGTAACAGATGTGTCAAGTTTTTTGGCAGTTTGCGCAAGATAAATACTGATTAAAAACCATAAACAGGTGAACTGCGGGGGGAGTTGCCAGTGGCTGCTGGCCTGTTCGCCACAAGATGCGAGTATTGATGCCAAGCCTGCTGCACTTGCTGATTTAACTCAGTTTATGAATCATCCGCGCCGCTTTTGCCGTGTTTTTCATTAACATGGCCACGGTCATCGGCCCTACCCCACCGGGCACCGGAGTAATTGCGCCGGCAACGTCCTTTACGTCGTCGAAATCCACATCACCCACCAGGCGATAGCCTCTCGAGTGTTCTAGGTCTTCCACACGGTTAATACCCACGTCGATTACGGTTGCTCCTTCCTTAACCATGTCGGCGGTGAGGAACTCAGGCACCCCTATCGCGGCGATCAGAATGTCTGCCTGACGCGTGTAGTTTGCCAGGTGATCTGTGCCGCTGTGACAGCAGGTAACCGTGCAATTGGCACGATCACCTTTTTGTACCAGAATATTCATCATCGGTTTGCCAACAATGTTGCTTCTGCCAATAACCACCGCATGCTTGCCGGACATGTGAATGCCGCTGCGGGTGATCAATTCGGGGATTCCGGATGGCGTGCAGGGAGTCAGGCAGTCGATCCCGATGCTTAATTTGCCGACATTCTCGGGGTGAAACCCATCCACATCCTTGGCGGGGTCAATATGCTCAATAACCCGCTCCTCGTCCATATGATGCGGCAAGGGAAGTTGTACCAGAATACCATGCACATCTGGATCCTGATTAAGCTGCTCAACTTCATCCAGCAACTCCTGTTCGGTAGCCTCCAATTCCAGTTCAATTTTAACCGAGCGCACACCAGTTTCCTCGCAGGCACGAACCTTGCTGCCAACGTAAGCTCTGGATGCTGGATTATTGCCAACCAGAACCACGGCCAGGCAGGGTTCGATGCCCTGCTTGAGCAGCTCATCAACTTCCTGCTTGGCTTCTACCCGGATCTCAGCGGCTATTTTATTGCCGTCGATGATTGTTGCAGTGTCAGCTTTATCCATGGACATGAGATGGAATGTTTTTATAGTTAGTTCTCTATTCCGAATTTAGGTCATTTCTCTCCAATTTGCGAGCTAATAATAGGCCTGCCTCAAATAATAAACAAACCGGCACCGCCAGCATTATCTGCGAAAATATATCCGGCGGCGTCATCAGCATGCCGATAACAAATGCGCCCAAAATAATGTAGGGCCGCTGCCGTGCCATGGAATCGGCAGTCACCACACCCATGCGCGCCAACAACACAGTGGCAACCGGCACTTCAAAGGCAACACCAAAAGCAAAAAATAATTTCAGGGCAAAACTCATGTAGGCGCTAATGTCGGTCATCACCGCCACACCGTCCGGCGCCATACTGATGAAAAACTTGAAAATGATCGGAAATACGATGTAGTAGGCAAATAACACGCCGAAGTAAAACAGCAGGGTGCTGGATATAATCAGGGGCAACACAATGCTTTTCTCATTCTGGTACAGGCCCGGCGCGACAAATGCCCACACTTGATACAGCACCATAGGGATCGCCAGCGCAAAGGCAGTAGCAAAGGCGAATTTAAAGGGGATGAAAAATGGCCCATGCGGTTCCGTAGAGATCATGGTACTACCCTGCGGAAGGTTGGAAATCAATGGCGTGGCAAACCACTCATACAAATTATTGGCGAACGGGACCAGGCAAACAAAAAGCACCAATACCGAAAGCACCGCCCAGATCAGTCGGTTGCGTAATTCTATTAAATGCGAAACGAAAGGCTCAGATTTTTGTTCAGCATCATTCATGAAGCGCTCATTGACCTTTACCAGACTCTCCCTGTTCAGCATTGCCATCGGCATCCACTTCCTGCTTTTCGGCCGAATCTGCCAAATCACGGCCAAACTGCTTTATGTCATTTTTTAGATCAGTCATTTCCTGGCGCGCCTTATCAAGGTCGCCGAACGGCGTGGCGTCAAGTTCACTCTGCATCTCACTACGCAGGCGGTACATGCCACGACGCGCCTTACGTATCAGGAAAGCCGCCTGTTTGGCAACTTCCGGCAATCTTTCCGGCCCCATCACCAACAACAGAACTAGCGCTATTACCAGCAGTTCCCAAAAGCCGATATCAAACATGAGCTAGCGCAATCGGATTACTTTTCTTCTGATTTTGAAGGCTCGGATTGTTCGGCTTCGCCATCTACATTTTCCTGCTCATCTTCATCCTTTTCATTTATGGCCTTTTTGAATCCTTTCACTGCGCCGCCCAGATCACCACCGATGCCGCGTAGCTTTTTGGTACCAAAAATCAATGCCACGATCAACAGTATGATCAGCAACTGCCAAATTGATATTCCGCCTATACCCATTGCAATAACCTCACTTCAGTTTTGCGCACTCCGCGCTGCTTTTTCTTCAATGCCGGAAGTCCCCATGCGACGCTCCAGTTCATCAATCACCTGTTGTGGATCGAGTCCCTGATGTGCCAACAGTACCATGCTGTGAAACCACAGGTCCGCAGTTTCGTAAATAATCCTGTCGGCATCGCCTTGTTTAGCGGCAATAACCGTTTCAGTCGCTTCCTCACCTATTTTCTTCAGTATCTCATCAAGGCCCCGGGCGTACAGCGCAGCCACGTAGGAAGAATCAGCATCTGCCTCCAGCCGATCCAGCAGGGTCTGATGCAATCTTGCGAGGACGTTATTGTTCATCTCTATTTCTGGTATATGTCAGCAGGATCCTTCAACACCGGCTCCACAGCCTGCCATTCGCCATCATTATACACTCGAAAAAAACAGCTCCGCCTGCCGGTGTGACATGCTATGCCGCCCTGTTGCCTGACTTTCAGCAGAACAACATCGGCGTCACAGTCGAGGCGCAGTTGCTCAACCAACTGATGATGACCTGATTGCTCACCTTTGCGCCACAATTCGCGGCGTGAACGCGACCAGTACACCGCACGCCGTGTAGCTGCTGTCTCACTCAGTGCCTCTCGATTCATCCAGGCAAGCATCAGTGTATCGCCGCTTTCGCAATCCTGCGCAATCGCCGGTACAAGTCCGTCGTCGTTCCAGTTTATTTGATCCAGCCAATTTGTCATTGTGTTGGCAGTATAGGGATTTACAGCCGAACCTCAACGCCGGAATCACGCATTGCCTGCTTGGCATCTTCCACCGTATATTCGCCGAAGTGAAAAATGCTGGCGGCCAGTACTGCATCGGCACCGCCCTCAATAACACCCTCGACCAGATGCTGAAGGGTGCCAACTCCACCCGAAGCAATCACCGGAACGGGGACAGCTTCTGCTACCGCACGGGTAAGCTTGAGGTCATAGCCTGCCTTGGTGCCATCGCCATCCATGCTGGTCAAGAGAATTTCACCAGCACCATAGTCTGCCATTTTCCTGGCCCAGACAACCGCATCGATTCCGGTTTGCCGGCGACCACCATGGGTA
>JAHHOC010000444.1 GCA_018677115.1 Arenicella sp.
GTTTAAACTGTTTAACCATTTGTTTAAACGTATCCAGCGAACCCGGTGTTCTACTGTAGCGAAGTGCCACATAGTGGCCGGTAATAGCGTCTATCTCGCCGGCGTATTGCGGAAATTGAAGTTTTGCTTTGTGAGCAAACTGGTTTGGTGTGTCTGCAGGATTCTTTTGCAGTTTGTAGCGTTTGAATCGGCCTACAAACTTTAAATAAAGCCGCTGCGCCTCAGCAAGCTTGGCGGGTTTGGGTGCTGATCTGAGGGCATAGATTAATACCAGAATAAAGCAGCCGGCAAATAAAATGCTGACCAGGGTGTAAGCGCTGTAGCGGGTATCCAGCCCGAGAGATCTGAGCAAGGCCATTTGCTTGTCATAGTCGTAGTTGACAATCCATTTGTTCCATTGATAACTCAGGTTGTTCCAGCTATCCATGGCGAAACGACCCATCCTCCTGATGCCGCCAGGATTCAGGAAATCGGCCAGTTGGCGGCCGGGGTTTCCGCTCATCAGGCTATTGCCGTCCCATAGTTCAAGCAGCGCCTGCATGCCGAAATCAATCCGGTCAGGGCTGATTGCCGCGGTAGGATCGACGCGGGTCCACTCATTGTCTATTAACACTTCACTCCACGCATGCGCATCGGAATACCTGATCTCATGGTAGCCACCGATCGGATTAAACTCACCGCCCTGATACCCCACTACGACACGGGATGGCACGCCGAGCCAGCGCATTAATGTGGTAAATACACTGGCGAAATGTTCGCAGTAACCAGTTCGGGTTTCAAACAGGAAATCGTCCACCGGATTGTTGCCCAATGGCGGCGGCATAAGCGAGTAGCGATATCCGCTGGTGCGGAAATGTTGAAATACAAGATTAACCAGCATGACGGGGTTGTCTGTTTGACTTCGCCATTCATCCAGCAGGGCAAGAATTCGGGCGCTGGGCTGGCTGCTGGTGCGCAATAAGGGCCCAAGGTCTATCCCGTTATTGGCCAGGGAAGGTCGCAAGGTTGAACTGCCCCGGTAGCTGAAGTCTTTAATTTTACGCTCTCGCAGGTATACGGAATAGTCGTCCAATACTCTGCCCTGGGAATATCCGACTACATAATCAAGAAAAGGTAAAAATATATCGGTGCTTTTTTCATGCAGTATTTCGTAATTGTAACGCCCAAGTGACAGATTGGCGCGTTGGTGCATATCCTCCGCTGCCGTCATATTGCGCAGGTTGGGAGGCGCAATATGCCAGCTGAAATTGTCTTCATAGGGCATAACCTTGGTGCGCCAGTATAAATTCTCATTACTGGGGATCGCTCCATCGAAGCGCACGCGGAAGGCCAATGAATTGTTAAATGCGCCGGCGGCAAAATCTCCTGCCACCATGGAGTTGCTTAACTGGCTTTTTTCACGGAGATTTTCCTGTGAGGGCAGGAATCCAAAAGATCCTTGAATTCTGGGAAAGAACACAAACAGGATTATTGCCAGCGGGATGGCTTTGGCAATTATGCCGCTGGCTTGAGAAAAGCCATGCCGTAATTTTGTGGGCTCCGGGTTAGTGATTCTTACCATTACTGCGGTTACAGCCAGAGTAAACAGCAACACGGTAACGATATTCAGGATCGAGGCCGAGAAAAGAAAACTGCAGGCGGCAAGAAAATACAGTATCAGGCAAACCAGGTAATAATCGCGCAGCGTATGGGATTCGAGGTACTTAAGCGATAGCAGCAGGGCAATAAAACTGATTCCGGCGCGTTGTCCGTTCCATCCGCCATAGACCACCAGCACCATACCGAAGCTGAGCAGGGTCATGGCCATCATCAGCAGTTTAGGTGGTGTCTGTCGGCGAAAAAAAACCAAACTCAGTTTGAGCAGGCAGATAAAAAGTGCATAAATGGCAACTATTTGCGCGGCGATAAAAAAATGCGCCAGCATGGCAATCAGGATCAACGCGCCAAGCTGCAGCAAAGTCGCGCGGGACAGGCGATGAGCTGGCGGCTGTGCCGGCAATGGCGGCAGGCTGAATTTGAATTTATTGGCGATCGCTCTAAGCATAACCGTTGCGCTATCTGGCATCCCACAGCGCGAGTACTGACAAGCACTCATGATAATGTGCGCTGCCCTGACTGAAACCAATTGTAATATTGGGCATCTCCAGTTGGTAAAGCAAGCCGTCCCTCTCGGCGCTGACGATCCATTGACATAACTGGCTCAAGCGGTCTTCCGTGTTCATACCCGGAGGCATCGTAAACCAGCTGAGGTTCATCGAGTTGCCGGACATATCTTCATGCTGGATACTGACCAATTTGTTGGTTTTCGCCAGCGACGGCCAGTGGATGTCGCGCAAGCGATCACCCTCCTGATAGGCTTTCATGCCGCTGTAGTCGTCGGCACCAATACGTATTCTGGCTGGTGCCTGAGGGCGGGCACCGCTCGCGCTGCTATCAGGTAGCGGCATTATATCCACCGGTCGCGGGTAAACCAGGCAGGGTTGTGATGGAATAAATCGCTTTGTCCAACAAAAGAATATACCCACTGGGAATTGTGAGCTAAGCATGACCGCTGAGCATTGCAAAGAACCTCGCTGCAGGGTTGGCAGTTTAATGTCAACACGTCGCTGCTGGTTGGCGGGAATCTGTAACAAGCAGTGAAAATCGTCACACACCAACCACACCGCCCGGCGATATTTATTACTGGTGTTCACCACAGTTACCGGAAACACGGCAGTTTCACCGACAAACACTGCCTTGGCCGGCTGTGCATTTAATTCCAGGCCTATCACATTATTGTGAGTAGAGTGCATGGTGATCACGCCGATCGCGGCCAGAATGAATAACATCATGAACGCTGCCTGGTTGTCGAATTTCACCGCTACAGCGAATAGCGCGATCAATATCAATGTGAAATACCAGCCAACCCGCGTGGGCAGGATGTACAGTTGCCGGCGACCGATTGTGAATTCCGACATAATAAATTTCCCGACGCGGCGCTACGCTATGGTCACAGCACTTCGGTTTGCTCGATTACTTTTGCGAGCTCGATAGTCGGGTCAGAGCCGTCATCGCAGTGCAATCTGTGGGCAGCAGCATACGGTGCGAGGCTTTGCACATCTTCCGGCAACACCGAGTCCCGTTGTTCCACGAAAGCCAGCGCCTTGGCCGCCTGTAGCCACTGTAAACCTGCCCGCGGGGACAAGCCGTTGACGAATTTACCACTATTGCGTGTAGCGTCCACCAGCTTGTAGAGATAGTCGATAATTGCGTCACTGACGTACACTTGCTCCACCTGCTCGATCAGGTCGCTAACTTCTTGCAGTTCGAATATAGCACTGCGCGATGAGGTAGGTTTTGCGCCATTCTGCTTCAATAACTGGCGCTCAAAATCGGCTTCAGGATAACCCAGCGACAGTCGCATCAGGAAACGATCGAGTTGCGATTCAGGTAATGGGAATGTGCCGCTCTGTTCCAGTGGGTTTTGAGTTGCGATCACAAAGAATGGGTCGGGGAGGTTAATCTGATTGCCATCAACTGAGACCTGTTGTTCTTCCATTGCCTGTAGCAGAGCGCTTTGCGTTTTTGGCGTGGCCCGGTTGATTTCGTCGGCCAGCAGGATGGAGGTAAACACGGGTCCGCGTTTGAAATGAAACTTCTTGCTCTCCATATCGAAAATGGTCATGCCGACGATATCAGTAGGCAGCAGGTCACTGGTGAACTGAACTCTCTTGAAAGGCAATCCAAACAGATCTGCCAGGGCATGTGAAAGTGTTGTTTTACCAACGCCCGGAATGTCCTCAATCAGCAGGTGGCCCCTGGCTAGCAGGCACACCACTGCTAATTTTGTTGCAAACGGATTACCCAATATGATTTTGTTTAACTGTTCGAACAGCTGATTCAGCTTCTGCATATTTAAAGTTCTCTCTTCCTCTATGGTAATCGTGACTCGGCTTTGCCGCGCGTAATCCAGCGTAGCAGTGGGATGTAGTGAGGGTTTTGGTTTATCAGCGTGTCGACCAACTCTGAATTGTCCCGCAATCTCAGTGCTAATAGCGGACGCCGGCGGGTGCCGCAGAACAATAAATCATCGTCCGGCATCAGTTCAACGTCCTGGTCCGGCAACAGTTGTGTATTTCCGTCGCGATACAGCAACAATGCGATGCCGCGCGCGGCTGGAAACAGGGGGTGGCTGCACAGATCTCCTACCGTCAACTTGCGCCCCGATTGCATGTGTTTGCAAAGCGCCGGCGCGCTGATCCTGTTTAAGGTCAATCTGGTGGTTACAGGGCTTTTATTTCGCGTAACCTGGCCAATATCAGCTATCAGCTTTTCGGTGTCATCTATGGTAAGCCCATTTGAAAATCTGAGAAACTTGCTGACCAGCGGGCGTGACATGATTGTAAGGGCTTCAGTTGCGACGATCTGGCTGCGACGCATTATGTAGTCGCAGTTGGCCCGTACGAAGAGCGGCTGGTTGGCCTCTTTGCCGACCCTGCCGATGGTATATATATCTTTGTTCAATTGTTGCGCTGTAATCAGGATCGACAGGTTATTAGCATCGTCATCACTCGACGCGATGATTACCGAGGCATCAGCTATTCCAGCCTCCTCGAGGGTAGAGGCTTCGGTGCCCCGTCCCTGGATAATTTCATGCTCGTCGTTCCATTCATCCGGATTGGTATCAACCAATACCATTTCAATGCTGTTATTGGCCAGCTGCTTGTGAATGGCTCGCCCCATTCGACCATAGCCGCAGATAATCCATCGACCTTTCGGCAGTGGCCGGCCGGATTGATGTTCAGGGCTGTGTTGGTTCAAAAACCAGGTTTGCACCTTGTGTAAAGCGGGTTTATTTACCAGCAGGCTCAGGCGGCGGGCGAAAGTGCGGTACGGATTGATAATATAATCAGTGCCAAACGAAGCCATATTGTTCTCTTCATCTTCGATCTCTGACCTGCAGATAACGGGCACATTTGCATTCATCAGTTTGGCACTGACTGCAATTTGCAGGTTGGTATGGTCGTTTTCGGTAACTGCGACGACGCCCCGGCAGTTCGGATGGTTGATTCCTGCGGCAACCAGACTTTGTGGCTCAGTGGTGTCTGCATTAAAGGCAATAGGCCTTATGCTCATGTCTTATATTTCAATGCTGCTGGTTCGATCAGGGTTATAGTCGATGATAATAGTCTGTAACCCGAGTTCGGCCAGCCCCTCATTGATAAGCGCGCCGGTTTCACCGTATCCGCAAATCAGATAAAAGGGCAGGTCTATACGATTAATGCTGCGTTCGAAAGCTTTGCGCGAGAGCGCCTGGCGGAAGGCCTGGTTTTGTAACAGATTCAGCATGCTGCCGATAGCGTACAGCCATGCACTAACCGAAATGTAAATACATACCAGCACCCAGGCACGCTGCGCATCGGAGAATGCATAGGGAATTTCACCGAATCCGATGGTTGTGCCCATAAAACTGACAAAATAGAAAGCATGAAAAAAACTCATGTACCAGACATTTCCATCCTCGTCGACGCCGGGAATAAGCGTCATGACAAAAGTCGCCACCGCGTATACGCTAACCAGCAGGATGAGCGGCGCACGCAGGCGCCTTAATACCAAAAAGAAAATATCCGACATCTGATATTCCGGGTGGGTGTCGGGCTTACTTGCGAATTTGACTGGTTTCGATAATAAGCAGTACTACCGAGAGCAAATTTGCCACCAGGGCTCCTCCGGACAGGGAAACAATACTCGCCATGCTCGCGCTGTCCACCCCGCTTATGCCGCTGTCTGCGCTATACCACCATACAACAGCCGCGGCAATCAGTTGCAGGTCGGCAACCAGGCTCGAAGCGAGCACTGTTGAGCCGAAATGCGTACGGTCACCAAATTTTAATAAGGTGCAGATCAGGCTGACCACCAGGGCGGCGAACAATTCGTAGAAATGATGGTGAGTCGGATCAGACAGATCACCGACAAAAAAACCAAAATTCAATGACAGGGCGAGAATGATAAAGAACGCGAATACTACTTTCTCGAAATTCATGACTATCTCCTGATACGTGACAATATGCCGCAGAGCGGGCGCTTCTGCGCCCGAACGCCGTTGTGTGCGACCATTATAGAACTGCCAGCCAGCTTAGCATAGCTGCCAAATCAGGTGCTCACCAAATATACTTGGTGTTGGTCTATAATGTTCGCTGGTTTTGAACCACGTTTGCCTTGCCCGAGTAAGTCAAAGTTGTATAATGCGCCGCAAACAAAGAGTCTTTGAACTGGTCAGCTTTGCACCATAATCGGGTTGGACAGACCTAATAAAAATCGAAAGTAGAGGTTCGCTTGCTCCATACACTTAAGAAAGGCCTTCAACTGCCCCTGCGGGGACGACCTGATCAGCGTATCGAGTCGGCCGGAGTTATTAACTCGGTGGCCGTGTTGGGTTCAGATTACGTTGGGCTCAAGCCAACTATGCTGGTGCAACAGGGCGACAGCGTTAGCGAAGGCACTCCATTGTTTGAGGATAAAAAAAATCCCGGAGTATTAGTCTGTTCTCCGGCAGCGGGCACTGTCACTCAGATCAACCGTGGGGCAAAAAGGACTCTGCTATCGGTGGTGATCAATGTAGAAGGAGATGAGGCCGAAGATTTTAATCCTGAAAATGGCGAGGAGCTGACTGCCTTTAATGGGGAAAAGGTCAGGCAGTTGTTGCTTCGTTCCGGAATGTGGGTGGCGTTCCGTACACGGCCGTTTGGCAAGGTGCCGGCAGCCGATTCGGTGCCCAATTCTATCTTCGTCAACGCCATGGATACCAATCCGCTGGCCGTCGATCCGCAGTTGATCATAAATGAACACCCCAACGCGTTCGCTGCTGGGATCGCGATATTGCATAAATTCAGTGTTCCCGTTTATGTATGTCAGGAACGCGAAGCCAAGTTACCTGATTTAAACGCAACTTCTGCGATAATCGCGAGGTTTGCCGGGCCACATCCGGCCGGGCTTAGCAGCACGCACGTACATTTTCTGGATCCGGTAAACTCTAATAAATCAGTTTGGACCGTGGGTTATCAGGACGTTATAGCGATTGGCAAGCTGTTCACTACCGGTAAGCTAGATAATTCCAGGTGTTTTGCGCTTGGTGGCCCCTTTGTAAATTCGCCCAGGGTTTTCAGGGCAAGGCTGGGTGCCAGTATCGACGATATTATTAACGGGCGGATAATTGAAGGTAAGAAGCGTGTGATCAGTGGCTCAGTGTTCAATGGTCATCATGCTGATGGTATGTTGGCATTCGCCGGACGCTACGATAATCAAGTCTCGGTAATTGAGGAAAATGATGACCGTGAATTTATGGGCTGGATTGCTCCCGGCCGCAACAAGTTTTCAGCGTTGAATGTGTTTGTCTCAAGTTTATTTAAGCCCAAGGCTTTCGATATAACAACTTCGCAGAATGGCAGTCCGCGTGCAGTGGTGCCGATAGGCGTATTTGAAAAAGTAATGCCGTTGGATATTTTGCCCACACCTTTGCTGAAATCTATTCTGGTGAAGGACACCGACACTGCGCAGGAACTGGGTTGCCTTGAATTGATTGAAGAGGACCTGGCGCTGTGTTCTTTTGTTGATCCCGGTAAGCACGACTTCGGGCCACTTTTACGTTCAACCTTGACACAAATAGAGAGGGAAGGCTGATGTCCCTGTTGCGGCGCACCCTTGATAATATTTATCCGCATGTTACCGAAGGCGGGAAATACCATAAGTTTTACGCCCTTTACGAGGCAGTGGATACGATTTTTTATTCTCCAGCTGATGTAAATCATGGCCGCAACCATGTGCGTGATGGAATCGACCTGAAGAGGGTGATGATATATGTGTGGCTGGCAGCAATGCCCACCATGCTGATGGGTTGTTACAACGTCGGATTGCAGGCAAATTCAGTCATGCAGAGCATGGGGATCACTGAAGTTGTCGGTTGGCGGGGAGACATGCTGACCCTGTTTGGGGTGGGTGTGGATCCAAATAGCGTTTGGGATAATTTCTGGCACGGTTTCTGGTACTGGTTTCCCATTTATATGACGGTGTTTATCGTCGGCGGGTTCTGGGAAGTGTTATTCGCTAGTGTTCGCGGTCATGAGATAAATGAAGGCTTCTTTGTTACCTCTATTCTATTCAGTCTCATAGTGCCGGCATCGTTGCCACTGTGGCAGGCTGCGCTGGGAATCAGTTTCGGTATAGTCATTGGTAAGGAGGTTTTCGGGGGGACAGGCAAGAATTTTCTAAATCCCGCATTGACGGCGCGGGCGTTCCTTTACTTCGCGTATCCTGCCCAGTTATCCGGCGATGCTGTGTGGGTAGCTGTAGATGGCTATTCAAGTCCAACAGCGCTGAGTGTCGCAGCCAGTGGTGGTTTGGAAGCGCTACAGAATGCCGGATTTACCATACAGCAATCCATGACTGGCTATATCGCCGGATCTATCGGGGAAACCTCGTTGATAGCCATTGGTATCGGTGCTCTGTTCCTGCTGTACACTAAAATCGCATCATGGCGCATTATGTTCGGTGTGGCTGTGGGTGTAATTTTGACTAGCCTGATGTTTAATGCCATCGGTAGCGATACCAACCCGATGTTCAGCGTCACGCCAAACTGGCATTTCGCAATAGGCGGCCTCGCCTTTGGTATGGTTTATATGGCCACTGACCCGGTCAGCGCCTCAATGACCGACTGGGGCCGGTTCTGGTTCGGGGCATTGGTTGGACTGATGACGGTACTTATCCGGGTAGTTAATCCGGCGTTCCCGGAGGGCATTATGCTGGCCATTCTGTTCGCCAATCTGTTTGCCCCGTTGATCGACTGGTTTGTTATGCAAGCTAATATTCGCCGGAGGGAGAAGCGTTATGCCAAGACCTAAAAAGGTATTCATGATGCGTGATATCGGCAGGTATCAACAAGGGTTTCTTAACCTGCCGAATGACAATATGGCAAAGACCATTATCGTTGCCACTTTGCTGTGCCTGGTTTGCTCAATCGTTGTATCGACTTCAGCAACGCTGCTTAAACCAGCACAGGTTGCCAACAAACTGCTGGACAAGAAGAAGAATATCCTCATGGTATCGGGCATTTCAGCCGAGTCCGGTGAACAATCGGTCGATGAGCTATTTCAGCGCATCGAAACAAAAGTAGTGGATATGAGCAGTGGTCAGTACACCGAAGAGGTGGATGCTGCCACTTTTGATCAGCGCCGGGCAGCCAACGACCCACAGTACAGGGTTGACCTGGATAAGTCGCAGGACATCGCACAGATCGGTGGGCGCTCCAAGTTCGCCAGTGTCTACCTGGTTCGCGATGGCGATCGGGTAACCAAATACATTCTGCCTGTAAAGGGCTATGGTCTGTGGTCAACCTTGTACGGCTTTATTGCACTGGAAAGCGATGCCAGCACCGTGTCAGGGATTACTTTTTATGAGCACAAGGAGACGCCGGGTCTGGGCGGAGAAATTGAAAATCCCCGCTGGCAGCAGGTTTGGATTGGCAAACAGCTGCTTGATGATCAGGGTCGTCTTGCGCTGCAGGTTGTAAAAGGTGAGGTCACTGAAGTCACCCCGCAAGCTGAAAATAAAATCGATGGTCTTGCGGGAGCAACCTTAACCAGTAACGGAGTTAGCAACCTTATCAGTTTCTGGATGGGTGACAACGGCTTCGGCCCCTATCTTGAGAGAATTCGCAGCGCAGCACCACAGCCCGTTTCTATTTCAAGCGATTATTCTAACCGAGGTTAATTATGGCAAGTGAAGCAAAAAAAGCACTTCTTGAGCCGTTATTTGTAAATAATCCCATCGCATTGCAAATTCTTGGAATCTGCTCGGCACTTGCAGTGACAACGCAATTGAGTGTTGCGCTGATTATGTGTCTGGCGCTGACCGCAGTTACAGCTTTTTCGAATTTGTCGATCAGCCTGATCCGCAATCACATTCCTTCCAGTATTCGGATTATTGTGCAGATGACAATAATCGCCTCGCTGGTAATCGTAGTTGACCAGGTTCTCAAGGCCTATGCCTACCAAACAAGTAAAGTGCTGGCAGTTTTTGTAGGCTTGATCATCACCAACTGTATCGTAATGGGCCGTGCTGAAGCCTATGCGATGAAGAATCCCCCGTGGCCTTCCTTTCTTGACGGTATAGGTAATGGTCTTGGCTATAGTTTGATTTTGATAATTGTTGCCACCATCCGCGAATTGTTCGGCTCAGGCACGCTGCTCGGATACACAATCCTTGCCCCCGTGAGTCAGGGTGGCTGGTATCAGCCAAACGGTTTAATGCTGCTTGCGCCGAGCGCGTTTATTATTATCGGGCTGACTATCTGGGCTATTCGTGCTTACTATCCGGAACAGGTTGAAGAACCCGATTTTGAACTTCAGGACGCGCATCAGACTCCAGTGCAGGGAGGTGTTCACTAATGGATCTTGTGAGTCTGGCAGTAAAGTCTGTCTTTATCGAAAACCTGGCGCTGTCCTTTTTCCTGGGGATGTGCACATTCCTGGCTGTTTCAAAAAAAATCCAGACGGCCCTCGGCCTTGGTTTCGCAGTGTTTGTCGTGCTGACTATAACTGTGCCAGTGAATAACTTGATCTATCAGAATTTTTTGCGCGAAGGCGCGCTGGCGTGGGCCGGGATGCCGGAAGTTGACCTTAGTTTTCTGGGCTTGATCAGTTATATCGGCGTAATAGCCGCACTAGTGCAAATCTTAGAGATGTTTCTCGATCGCTTTGTACCTGCGCTGTATAACGCGCTGGGGATTTTTCTGCCACTGATAACCGTTAATTGCGCTATTTTAGGTGCTTCGTTATTCATGGTCGAACGCGACTACAACTTTTCGCAGAGCGTTGTATATGGTGCCAGCAGTGGTTTTGGCTGGGCGCTGGCAATTGTCGCACTGGCCGGTATTCGTGAAAAGCTTAAATACAGTGATGTGCCTGATGGCTTAGAGGGATTGGGCATCACTTTTATCACCGTTGGATTGATGGCGCTGGGATTCCTGGCGTTTTCCGGCATTCAACTTTAAAGTTCTGGTATTAGAGCGAAGCTATGTTAGAAATTGGTTTAGGTGTAGGGTTTTTTACTCTCATTGTGCTACTGCTGGTAGCAATCATACTGTTTGCCAAGAGTCGATTGGTTGCCAGCGGCAACGTGCAAATATTGATTAATGGAGAGAAGGAAATTGAGGTGCCGGCGGGAGGTAAATTGCTCGGCGCCCTGGCCGATCACCATTTATTTGTTTCTTCAGCCTGTGGTGGGGGTGGAACCTGTGCACAATGCCGGGTAAAAATTCATGAGGGTGGTGGATCAATTTTGCCGACTGAAGAAACGCACATCACTAAACGTGAAGCCAGGGAAGGTGATCGTTTGTCCTGTCAGGTTACCGTTAAGCAGGATATGAAAATTGATGTACCTGAAGAGGTGTTTGGGGTTAAAAAGTGGCCCTGCAAAGTGCGCTCCAACGAGAATGTTGCTACCTTTATCAAGGAATTGGTGCTCGAATTACCGGAGGGCGAAAATGTCGACTTCAGGGCCGGTGGCTATATTCAAATAGAGTGTCCGCCACATCATGTCAAGTACACCGAATTCGAAGTACAGGATGAGTACAAATCCGATTGGGATCATTTCAATATCTGGCAGTATGAGTCGGTTGTCACAGATACCGTAGTGCGTGCTTACTCGATGGCCAATTACCCAGAAGAGAAAGGCATTATCATGCTCAATGTGCGGATTGCGTCACCTCCGCCCCGTACCGAGGGCCTGCCGCCGGGTCAGATGTCGTCTTATATTTTCAATTTGAAGCCAGGCGACGAAGTGACCATTTCCGGGCCGTTTGGCGAGTTTTTTGCCAAGGAAACAGAGGCGGAAATGGTTTTCGTCGGCGGTGGTGCCGGTATGGCGCCTATGCGTTCACATATTTTTGATCAGTTGGAACGCATTAAAACTGATCGTAAAATGACGTTCTGGTATGGAGCGCGTAGCTTGCGCGAAATGTTCTATGTCCAGGACTTTGATCGGCTCGACGCTGAACATGATAATTTTAAATGGCACGTTGCCCTGTCTGATCCCCTGGATGAGGATAACTGGACGGGGGACACAGGCTTTATTCACAATGTGCTGTATGAAAACTATCTGAAGGACCATCCGGCTCCTGAAGACTGTGAATACTATATGTGTGGCCCGCCGATGATGAACTCAGCGGTAATTTCG
>JAHHOC010000039.1 GCA_018677115.1 Arenicella sp.
GTTTGGAACTTTGCCATGACTTCGGTTTTTACCTGGAGCAAAAAGAAATAGATGCCTGATAAATAACAGAGCAAGCAGCCATCAGGGTATAACTATGGGGAAAACGTTAAAAAAGTTACTGATCGCAATGATTGGCAGTTTGAGGGATTTGCTGCCAATTTTGCTGGTCATCTTGTTCTTCCAGTTTTTAGTCCTGGAGAAACCGCTGCCGAACATGACCCAATTAGTCACGGGCATGATCTTCGTTGTGCTTGGACTGACATTCTTCATTCATGGGCTGGAACAGGGTTTATTTCCCATTGGCGAGTCGATGGCCCATGCGTTTGCAAAAAAAGGCAGTGTCACCTGGTTGATTATCTTCGCGTTCTCACTGGGTTTTGGTACCACGGTTGCGGAACCCGCATTAATCGCTGTGGCTGCCGAAGCAGCTAGTGTAGCGGCCTCCGGCGACATGATAGCCGCCACCGAGGAAGCCAAATCATCATACGCCACTGGTCTAAGGTATACCGTCGCGTTCTCGGTAGGCCTGGCAATCGTAATTGGCGTGATTCGCATACTCAAGGGCTGGCCGATTCAGTGGATCATTATCTGTGGCTACCTGCTGGTAGTAATAATGACTGCATTTGCTCCCAGGGAAATCATCGGTATCGCTTACGACTCAGGGGGCGTCACTACTTCTACAATTACGGTCCCCCTGGTGACGGCCCTTGGAGTGGGGCTGGCAAGTTCGATCAAGGGCCGCAATCCGATGATTGATGGTTTTGGGCTGATTGCCTTCGCCTCATTGACGCCGATTATTTTTGTCATGGCATACGGGATGATAATTTAATGCCATTGTTAACAGAAATTTTTAACATCACCCTGACTACGGTAACCGATGTGTTGCCAATTGCGGCGATAGTGTTTGGATTTCAATTTGCGGTAATTCGCAAAAAGCCTGCAAACCTGAAGCAAATCATTGTTGGTTTTATCTGGGTGCTGATTGGCCTTTCGTTTTTCCTGCTGGGCCTTGAGCAGGCGCTATTCCCGCTCGGCAGGGTGATGGCTGAGCAGCTCACCAATCCCCAGTTTATTGTGTCAACGCAAGCAGGTGCGATATCGGTAGGGCAAATCGACTGGCAACATTACTACTGGGTTTATATATTTGCCTTTGCCATTGGTTTCAGCACCACCATCGCAGAACCTTCGTTGATGGCAGTTGCAATCAAGGTAAACGAAGTGTCAGGCGGTGCCGTCGGTACGTGGGGATTGAGGATTTCGGTAGCACTCGGCGTCGCTTTCGGGATATCACTCGGCTGTTATCGAATCGTGGTGGGCGATCCGATCCACTGGTATATTATCGTTGGTTATATTGTCGTGGTTATACAGACTTCTTTTGCCCCCAAGCTGATTATTCCCCTGGCCTATGATTCTGGGGGCGTTACCACGTCTACCGTTACTGTGCCGCTGGTGGCAGCACTAGGGCTGGGGCTTTCTGAAACTGTGCCGGGAAGGAGCCCACTACTCGACGGGTTCGGATTAATTGCCTTTGCCAGTCTGTTCCCGATTATGTCGGTGATGGCGTATGCCCAACTGGCTGAAGCAAAAAGCGCCTTGCTAAAACGGTGGGGTAAATAAGCTGTGAATGATTCCCGTAACTATTCAATTTTGACTATTAAGTATTTGAGCTTCTCAATCGAGGAGGGGAGTAAACCATGCATTTCAAAGTAATCATCGTATTTCTGGAAGACGATAAAACTGATGCGGTAATGGATGCAGCCCGCGAGGCGGGTGCCACCGGTGCAACCGTAATCAACAACGCACGAGGCGAGGGGCTAAATAAATCTAAAACCTTTCTGGGGTTGTCGTTGGAGACCCAGCGAGACGTCATATTGTTCCTCGTCGAAGAACACCTGAGCCGGCACATAATTGAGGAAATTGGCCGGGTAGGTGAATTTGATGCCAAGCCTGGGACTGGTATTGCCTTCCAACTTGATGCCGAAGACGCTGTGGGCATAGCCGCCCAACAAGAAGTAATCATACCTGAAGTAAAGGAGCTATTATGAGACACAGACAAATAACCCGAGCTCACGATGTGATGCGCAAGAATTTTATTGAGATCGATGGATTGGCCACTGTAGCAGATGCAATTCGGACCTTTAAACAAAATGATATTGGCATGCTAATTATCAAGAAAAGAGACGAGTCCGATGCCTACGGTGTCGTGCTGCTTTCAGATATCGTCAAAAAGGTACTCGCCAAAGATCGTGCGGTTCAACGGGTCAATCTCTACGAGATCATGTCTAAACCGGTTGTCAGCGTGGAGCCCAGCATGGATATTCGCTACTGCGCGCGTTTAATGAGCCGGTTTGGTCTGTCGCATACCGTAGTCACTGAAGGCGGTAAAGTTATCGGGGTGATGGGATACCGGGAGTTACTCGTGCCGTGGTTTGAAGATGACTCACAGGATAAACATTAAACTCATCTCAATAACCTGAATTCATTTGCCAGGTTTAACACCAGGCGAGATAGATCGGTTTACGAATTGAGTGTGACTTAAAACTGTTATTCATTCAGCAGGGCTGAATATTGCAGCTTTCAGCGCATCCAGCTCCTTGCCGTATTTTTTCCACCGCCCAATTGAACCGGAGTAAAGCGGCTGGCGAACCTGCACTGAGCTTGCAGTGGACACCGGTGCCTCATTGTGATGGAAGTTCAGGCAGGCGTCCTCCCAGTCGAGGCCGCAAAAATCGAGTAAACGTCGAGTCTGCTCTTGTTGGTGATAAACAATGTCTTCGTACTGCACTTCCATAAACCGATCGTCCGGCAGCACCGCCCGCCAATGTGCCATCAGGGTGTCAAACTGCCGATAAAACCACGCCACATCATGGAGATCGTAGGTGTAGTTATAAAACGAGTAAGTGACAGAAAAAAGTTGCCTGAAATTTGATATGCAACTGTCCAGCGCATCACGACGCAGTGCAATCACCCGTGCATCAGGCAACGCCTTATGAATCAAACCAGCATAGAAAAAATTCAGCGGCATTTTATCTACCATGAAATCGCTACCGCGGGCCAGCTTCGCAGAAGCGTCGAGATATTGTCTCCCGACAACGGCTAAATCAATTGCGCCTGATCGATTAAGCGTGGCGGCATCAAGCACCAGGTTAGATTTGCTCCCACTGTGTTTTTTTATCAGATCAGCAAATGTATTTAGCTCGCCGGCAGAAGTTACTCGGGAGTGAGACGACAAAATACGGTCTACCAGGGTCGTACCTGTGCGCGGCAGGCCGACAATGAATATTGGCAACGCAGCGCCGGCTGCAGCCTCCATGGGTATGACTGACTGAATGGGCTGCTCAACCGTACGCTTCGCGGCGTCGAAGATCTCAACGCCACTTACACGGTCGTAGGGCAATTCGTTTTTCTTGGCCCTTTTCGCCCGGTATAGCCAGTTCAGGCTGGCTTTAAAATCGCCGAAATCCTCGTAGGTTTTTGCGATTGCATGCCCTAATTGAAGTTGAGCATCAGAATTTTTTGCTTTATTTTCAAATAGTTCTATTAACTTACTAAGAGAGTTGTTATGGTCGGTCTGCTTACTCAAGTGGACTAGAGAGGCCCAGGCGCGATAGAAGTTCGGTTTTATTTGCAGAGCCTCTCTATAGGCACTTTCAGCCAAATCAAAGTCACCTACAAATTGAGCGGATGCGCCGAGATTATATTGCATATTTGCGTTTCCGGGCTTCAAACTGATCGCGCGCTTAAAAAGTGGAATTGCTAATTCGTGGTAACCTGTTCTACTGTAAACCACTGCCAGTATGTCGAGTATGTCTGCGCTATCGATCGGCATTGCTGCGGCTCGATCAGCTGCGGCGCGAGCTACATCATGGCGACGCAAAATTGTCATCGTTTTGGCCATGAATGCGGGGTAATAGGGCTCTGCAGGGTCGTGTTTTTCAGCAACGCTGAACAATTCCTCTGCTTTGGCATAATTTTCGTGCTCAAGTGCTATCACGCCCAGTAGAAAATAGGCAATCGGGTTTGCCACATCGGCCGTGATTGCATCAATACAC
>JAHHOC010000475.1 GCA_018677115.1 Arenicella sp.
GCTTTACAGGGTTCATGTCCGATGAGTAAATACCTGATATTTCTGCTTACTTGCCTGTTGCCGTCAGTTTTTATAGCATCAGGCGTTGCGGCACAGACGGTTCGTTTAAACTCTGTGACGCAAGTCACCCCCGGGAGTTTTTTACTCGGTGCGCCAGATCCTCATATCGTATATACATTTGAGCAGGGGATCGACACATCCGGCATGGGAGTGCATATGGCCATTGAGTTGGCCGCTCAGGCCGAAATTCCTGCCACTGGCGAGGCGGCTGGGCAGATATTCTGGGCCACAGGCTCACACGGGTTTGAAGAAAAATTCAGCTTGAAGTTTCCCTTAAACCGCGGAAGCAATGAGTTGTTCATTCCCCTTGGTCGTTTGGATGACAACATTACCAAACTGAGAATAGACGTCGACGGCTGTGAATGCCTGCTCAAGGTTGACGGTCCGCACTGGCGACCGGACTCGGATCAGCAACAGGCATATTTCCCTGAGAGTGCGATCGCCTTCCTGGACCTGAAGTCGGGCCGGGATATTCCGCCAGCAAACTGGGTTGGCGTTCAGTTTGACTCGCCCGCACCCGGAGTTTTTGAATTTTCGGGATGGGACCCACGCATTGTTACCACTGAAGATTTGAACCTTCCCCTGAATATAGCGGCCGGGGTCTATTTCGATTTCAACTACAATTTGCCGTTCGAATTTCACAAATTTGAACTGTTCTGGAAACTGGATAGATTAAACTGGAGCCAACGCAGGTCGGCACATTTCATACTGCCCTCAAATAAAGTCAGGCAAGGCGAATTCAAGGTATTTATCCCCTTTAAAAACATACATTCAAGGCAAAACCTGCGAGCTCTGCGGCTCGACTTTGAAGCCTGCGAGTTGTGTCGATTGGAACTCAGGCAGGCCCGATTGATCGGTTATGATGAAATTGAAGAGTATCAGCCAATGGTGCCTGAGCGGCTGTATTATGTGCACACTGAAAAGCCACCAAAGGAATTTTTACGCAAGGAAATTAATGACAAGCTTAGCAAGGATCTGGCCTTTTTTATCAGCTGGATATTATTAATCATTGCTGCACTGGCTGCGGGCTTGTGGCTGATGTTCAAGTCAGCATTGGTTGGCGATAAGGCCTGATTTAAGAGACCAGAGCGCTCATTTCGATCTGTTACGAGTGACTACTGGCTGCTGGTAGCATTCTCCATCAATGATCTGCGCTCATTCTCAAGGCTGCGCTGCTCATTCGACAGATCCTGAAAGCGCTTCTCTGCGGCTATGAGTTGCTGGTTAACCGATCTCACTCGCTGCTCATGCTGTGACTGTGTTTCGAGTAACTCGGCTTGTTCCGCACGCAGGGCTTCCACCTCCGTTCTCAGCGGTTCAATAGCTTGCAATCTCTTGTTCACAATTTCGTTTAACTGCTCTATCTCGGCACGCATGTCTGTTTCATTCTGTTGTAATTGAAGAATTGTGTTTCTGCTGTCGGCGATTTGCTGGATAACTTTTTGCTTGATTGTATTTTCGCGGTCCATAAGGTTGTCACTGTCGGCTAACTCTTTTTGTGCCACCCGAACTTGTTTCTCAGCAGATTTATTGCGGCGTTTCATTTCCGAAACTTCTGCCTTGGCGCGCGCCAGTTCGTCCCTTCTGGCCTCGGTCATCGATTTCAACTTGATCAGTTGTTCCTGTTTTGCGGACAATTGCCCAGCCAATGCTGACTTTTTTTCTGCAGCCGATTGTATGGAGGCATCCAATGTCTGTTGCTGTTGAAGCCTCTCATTGACCATTCGGCTGGTTTTGTTCCAGCCGGCATTACTTGATTTGATTTGCCTGTCCCTGGCAGCAAGTTCTCTGGTGATACCTTCGATTGCTTTATTAATAGCATCAAGCTGTGCCTGCTTATCATCTACTAACTGTTGATGTTGCATGGTGTTTTCTTCAACAATTGCTATTTGGCGATTTCTATTGGCCAATTCAGCTTCAATTCTGGAAGTTTGGGCCTGTAATTTTTTTGCCTCGGCAGTTGCAACCTGTATCTGTTCGTCTAATTCGGCGAGCTGCTCCCGACGTTGTTGAAATTCGTTGTCATCGCGACTCGTCGCCTCAATGGTCCTTTCAATGTTAGCCTGCAATGAAGTAATTTGCTGGCGCGAATCTATCAGCTCCTGCCTTTTTGAGGCTAACAGGCTCCGGGTTCTTTGCAGTTGACCCCGCACTTTTATCAGTTGTTGTTCAGAGCTCGCGGCCCGTTCGCTTAATTGTGAAAGCCTGTCAATCAGAGTGCGGGACTTCTGGTTTTCCTGATCTATTCCATTTTGTAATGTAGGAATTTCGTTCGACAACAATTGTTCCAACTGAACTCTCGCCAGCCTCAGCACTTCCTGGCTACGACTTATATCCTGATCGATAAACTTCAGCGGATCCTCCGCCTGAGCAGAGCTGAGTTGCAAGTTGGAAAGCATTAACAGCAAAACCAGTGAACCGATTTCGGGGATCGTAAATTTCTTCATAGTCGTATATGCATTTTCGTGGAGGATAATGCTTTTAGTTATTTATTGAAAAACTGAGATAACCGTTTTCTTACTGCTGATTAGTTTAACGTAAAAAGCGAGTTGTAGTGCTGTTGCTGAATAGCATCTACTGATATGAGCGCTCGATCACTTTAGGGATTCAATGTCGGGCACAGCGTACCAAACCCATGATCTGTTCAACATTAGATTTGCTCGCCACTCCGTATTGTAGTTGGCAGGCAACAAACAATTGCGTGTGATTGGAAATTTGGAGTGTGAGTAATTTAACGCATGTCGGGGGGAGTGAAACTACCAGATCAGGCTTTGCCTTTTATTTGTCCAAAAGGATTTGGCGTTGTAA
>JAHHOC010000486.1 GCA_018677115.1 Arenicella sp.
GAATAGGAGGATCAGAAATTGTTTGGATGCATATATACCCAAATTAATGGGTATTGGTCAATCAAAATGAGGGTTATGGCAACTGGTGATACATTGAGAAACTACCAAATGTCAAAATAAATGAAATTACTGCAGATACATAATAGATACATGAACCCTATCGTATTTTTAAATTTGGTGTCAAATCATAGGTCCAAAAAATGCGGCTTGGGGAATCGAGTAGGGGGAGGCCTCACAGCCTCCCTCTCTCACACCACCGGGCGTACGGTTCACGTACCACGGCGGTTCCTTATGTTAATACCGGTCCGAACTTACGCAGCCTCTGAAGCATGCATATCAACCCGAACTGATCAAAGTAGCGCTTGGGCAAGGCCTGGTTCATGTGGGAAGCCCCGGCATTGAACCAGGGGCCTCGTTGGTTAAACGCCGACCGGGCCGCCCGCACTTCCGGCAGCCCCAGCTTCATGAGCATCTGAAATCGCCTCCAGCGGTGCTTCCACTGCCGCCACAGAATGCAGCGCAGGTGGCGGCGCACCCACTTGTCCAGCTGTTCCGCAAACCCCCGAAACTCCGATAGACGGAAGTAATTGATCCATCCCCGGATGGCTGGGTTTAGGTCCTGCTGGATAAACTGTCTTAGGTTGCGCCCACGCCCCTTGCGAAATAGCGCTTTCAGCTTACTCTTGAAGCGGTTAATCGACGTTTTGGCCACGCGAATCCGAGCGGAGCGATGCCAGCTGAACGTGTAGCCGAGAAATTTGCGCTGCCATGGCCTTGCCACTGCGCTTTTGTCCCGGTTGACCCGCAGCTTCAGTCGTTGTTCGACAAAACACGCAACCGAGGCCATCACACGCTCGCCACTTTTGCGGCTGCCAACGTAAATATTACAGTCGTCGGCATACCGGCAGAAGCTGTGACCGCGCTTTTCCAACTCCCTGTCCAACTCATCGAGCACGATGTTCGACAAAAGCGGCGACAGTGGCCCGCCTTGCGGCGTGCCCTTTTCTGGCACCGACACCAAACCACCTGACAGCACCCCGGCCCGTAGGTAGTGCCGGATCAGCAACTTTACCCGCCAATCCTTGACCTTGCGGCCGACTTTGGCCATCAGCTTCTCGTGGTTGACTTCATCGAAGAACTGCGCCAGGTCCATGTCCACCACCCAGCGCTTGCCACCGTGCTGATATTGCTTAGCCTGCAGTACCGCCTGGTGCGCACTGCGCCCCGGACGAAATCCAAAACTGTGTTCGGAGAACTGCGGCTCGAACAGTGGACTGAGCACTTGGTGTAGTGCCTGTTGGATCAACCTGTCAAGCACCGTTGGAATGCCCAAGGGCCGCGACCCCCCACTTGCCTTGGGGATCTTAACCCTTCTGACCGGCTTTGGCTCATAACTGCCTTCACACAGCCGCTCTTTGATCTTGGCCCAGTGCGTGCGCAGAAAGCTCCCCAAACGCTCGACGCTCATACCGTCCACTCCCGGGGCGCCTTTGTTCTGCTTCACACGACGATAGGCCCTTTGCATGTTCGAGCGCTCGACCACACGCTCCATCAACTGCAACTGCTCGGGGACAGGCATGCCTTTTGCCAATGGGGGCTTTGTCATACTCATGCAGCCTCCCCCGGGTTCCGCCCGGTACACTCCGCATCAGCGCCGCACATCTCAATGCCGCCTTCTATGGCTCCAGCCTCTCGCACAGCAAAAGCTCCTGTCCTTAACACAAAGTTCGGCCCTTCACCCCTGGTCGATGGGGCTACTATGGCCTCGGCTGACTCCTGACGGCACCTCCCGTCGCCTCGTGGCGACGGTAGCACTTACGGCATGCCATCAGGCCTCCCCGGGTAATGCGCACCTACCTTCACGCTTATGCCCGCCGCATCTACGCAACCGCCTTCCGTTCAGGTATCGGACTTTAGAGATATTTGCCTCCTCGTCCGGCGGCTACGCCTCATATGCGGTTCCTGTTCGTCGGGCCAGCGCTTTGCCTTCGGCTTCCTTCCCACGGCATCTCGCGATGACGCAGTTGCCGTTCAGCTAACACTTCCCCCTGAAGGGTGTGTAGAGGACTTGCACCTCCAAGTAGGTGCGCCCTGCCGGGCGCACAAATGAAAAGGGTGACCCCGAAGAGCCACCCTGAATGGTGCAGAACATTAGCGCAACATTATTCAATCCAATTTCAAAAGCACCGATTCCATACTAAAAAAGTATAGTTTAGATGTCAAGAAAATTCAGACT
>JAHHOC010000004.1 GCA_018677115.1 Arenicella sp.
ATAACATGGAGCTCAGCCTCGAGGATGCGGTTCGCGGCACTGAAATGAACATAACCGTGCCAAGGATGTCCCAGTGCCAGACTTGCAGCGGTTCAGGCGCCAAAAAAGGCAGCCAGCCGAATACCTGTGGAACCTGTCACGGCCAAGGCCAGGTGCGAATACAGCAAGGATTCTTCTCAGTACAGCAGACTTGCCCTCAATGCCATGGGCAGGGCTCTATAATCAGTGACCCCTGCGAAGATTGTCATGGTCAGGGTATGGTCAAGGAGAATAAAAAATTATCGGTTAAGATTCCGGCGGGTGTTGACGAAGGTGACCAGATTCGCCTCTCGGGAGAAGGCGAGAGCGGCGGTGTCGGAGGGGTTAACGGAGACCTATATGTTTCGGTAAGCCTCAAGCGGCACCCGATATTTGAACGCGAAGGTGTGGATTTGCACTGCAGCGTTCCGGTGAGTTATGCCACGCTTGCAGTGGGCGGCGAACTCGAAGTGCCGACGCTCGACGGCCGGGCAAAACTTAAGGTACCGGCAGGCACTCAGTCGGGTAAGCAATTCCGTCTGCGTGGCAAAGGTGTCAAAAACGTCCGTAACGCAGGTTTCGTGGGCGATCTCTACTGTCAGGTGCTGGTGGAAACACCCGTCAACCTGACCAAGCGGCAAAAAGAACTATTGCAGGAACTCGAAGAAACTCTACATGAGGGTGGCAGTAAACATAGCCCGCAGGAGAGTTCCTGGGCGGACAAGATAAAATCTTTTCTGGATGATATCGTGACCTGAGCAGGCGTCTGCTAGGCTGCCTTTAGCTTATAGCAAGGTTGGTACTGGCCCGACAGTTTCATTCTGCCGTCTGCGGCAAAATTTTCCAGCAATTCATCAAGGGCTTGCATAATCTGTGGATCGCCGTTTAGTTCAAAGCAGCCATGTTGCCGGATAGCGGCGATGCCACTTGGTTTTATATTGCCTGCCACGATTCCTGAAAACGCGCGTCGCAGGTCGGCGGCCAGTTTTTCAATGGGTTGGTCCTTGCGCAGGTTCAGGGCCGCCATATTTTCATGGGTCGGCTCAAAGCGGTTTTGAAATTCCTCGTCAATTTCCAGCGACCAGTTGTAGTAGAAAGCATCGTGTGATTCCCGCCGGTTTTTATAGACATCATGCATTGAATGTCCCATTGACCTGGCTGCTGCGACCGGGTCACCGATTACAGTCTGGTAAAGCGATTGAGCCTGCTCGCCGAGAGTTTGCCCGATAAATCGGTCTATCTGTTCCCAATAAGTTCTGGAACGCTCTGGCCCGGTGAAGATCAACGGCAATACAATATTATTATTCATATTATTCAACAAGATACCAATAATATATAATATTTCTTCTGCAGTTCCAGCACCGCCCGGAAATACCATGATGCCATGTCCCATGCGTACAAAAGCCTCAAGCCGCTTTTCAATGTCGGGCATGATAATCAATTCGTTTACGATGGCATTTGGTGCCTCTGAAGCAATGATGCCAGGTTCGGATATGCCGATATAGCGGGGCTTACTGGTGCGCTGCTTGGCGTGAGCGACGTTGGCGCCTTTCATCGGGCCCTTCATAGCACCGATCCCACAGCCAGTGCAGATATCGAGATGACGTAAACCGAGCCGGTAACCGACTTCCTTGGTGTAGTCGTACTCGTGACCGCTAATTGAGTGACCACCCCAGCAGACCACCAGGTTGGGTCTTTTGCGCGGTTTCAACGCACGGGCATTGCGCAGTGTTTTAAATACCATATCGGTGATCGACTCACCGCGCTGTGCCCATAACTCGTACTGGTCTTCCAGATAGACGATGTCTCGCAACACCGCAAACAAGTGAGAGCGGATACCTGCGATGATGCGCCCATCAACGAATGCGTTACCGGGGGCATTAATTAATTTAAGTTTGACCCCCCGCGGGGAACTGATCACTTCGATTTTAAAATCCTTGTACCTGGCCAGCAATTCTGAACCATCGTCGCTGTCTATGCCTGTACTGAGCACCGCGAGCGCACAATTGCGAAACAATGTGCTATACACACTGCCACTGGAGGCGTGCAACATAGCTATTTCAGAACCGGATAATAAATCCAGCTGACCTTTAGGTGTAATGACGGCGTCAACCATATTTATTCCTGGGAATTTCGTCTAAATAGAAATAAGGCTGTCGTAAGACAGCCCTATTAAAGTTGCATGACGTATTGGTTTAGCGTTCTGCGGCTGCCTTTGCTACCAGCTGGTTTACTACCTCAAACAATTCTGTGGCGCCACCCGCCAGGCTGACACTGGTGTGGTACTTGCCGTCGACCAGCACGGCTGGCACTCCGCTGGCGGTCGACATGCGGGTAATTTTATTCGCATTGCGGAATTTAGTATCCACCGCAAAAGAGTCGAAGGCCTTGCTTACTTCCTCTTCACCCAGGTCGAATTTGGCCAGGAAGTCGACCAGTTGTGGCATCGTATTGATTGGTTTGTTCTGAATATGAATCTGGTGAAAAAAAGCTTCGTTAGCTTTGTCGAGCACACCGAGCGCTTCCATGGTGTAGTAGGCCTTGCCATGAAACTCCCAGCGTTTACTGAATATCGCCGGCACCTTCACAAACTCAGCATTTTCAGGCATGTTCTCCTTCCATTTTTCCACGTGCGGCTCAAGTGCAAAGCAATGCCCGCAGCCATACCAGAAAAGCTCAGCTACCTCGATTTTATCACCGGTTGAAACATTGATGGGCTTTTGCAACACGGTGTACTTGTCGGGGTCGACTTCGACTTCTGCCACTTGAGCAGAAGGTTCACTTTGACAAGCCAGCAGCCCGAACATTATCAAGGCGAAAGACAGTAATTTAATTCTGGACAAAGCAGGAGGCATATAAGAGTTCATAACGGTATCTTTAAAGTTGTTTGGCGTCGCCATTATTTAAGCAAACCAAAATGTGCCATAAACGGTGGCAACTGTATAGCGCAATAATGTTAACGCTGGTTAAGCTTTGCGATCAGTCTCTGCTGTATATCTTCAAAACCGCCGTTACTCATGATAAGCACATTCGTCTTTGCGTTTTCAGGCGGGAGCTGTTTAAGCAAATGCCTGAGCAAATCGCCAGTGTCTCTAAAGGTGGATATGCGGTCGTCACTGAGCTCATCTATGTCCCACAGCACATTGTCATCGGCGAATATCAGTACCTGGTCGGCAGCTCTCAGCGCATCAGCCAGCAAGTGCTTATGTACACCGCGTTTCATGGTGTTAGAGCGTGGCTCGAGTACAGCAATAACAGGGTCGTTGCCGACACTGCTGCGTAGTCCGTTCAGGGTCTCACTGATAGCGGTGGGGTGATGGGCAAAGTCGTCATAGATCCTGATCTGTCCATCATCAAATATTTTTTCCAGCCTGCGTTTAACTGACTTGAAGCTCGCCAGAGCCTCTACCGCATGCGCGACTGTCACTCCGGCGTGATGCGCGGCTGCTATTGCCGCCACCCCGTTAAACATGTTGTGGTCTCCGATCAGATCCCACTTGACGATATAGTCGTCATCACCATGAACGATTTCATAGACGCTGGCGTCGTCAGCCAGCTTTTTGCATTGCCACACTGACCGCGGCGAATCATTGTTGTCGATGGCAAATCCTGATGTTGTGGTCCAGCAACCCATTTGCAAAACTTGGTCGAGTGCCGGTGAATGCGCGTTGTGAATAATGAGCCCATCACCCGGAATAGTCTTGATTAGATGGTGAAACTGAGTCTGGATGGCGCCAAGATCAGCGAAAATGTCCGCGTGGTCAAACTCAAGGTTGTTGAGAATCAAAGTGCGCGGCTTATAGTGCAGGAATTTTGAACGTTTGTCGCAAAATGCGGTGTCATATTCATCCGCCTCAATGACAAAAAAGGGCTCTCTACCAAGGCAGGCAGATTGATTAAAATTGGCCGGAACGCCGCCGATCAGGTATCCGGGCTCTAATTGATTGGCGTGAAGAATCCACGCCAGCATGCTGGCGGTAGTGGTTTTGCCATGAGTGCCGGCAACCGCCAGCACCCATCTTCCCTGCAGAACATTCTCGCTCAGCCATTGGGCACCTGAGCAATAGCGCATACCGCGATTGAGCACATATTCCAGTTCAGGGTTACCGCGGGAGATGGTATTGCCAACCAGCACTATGTCCGCCTCATCGACCACGTTATCGGCCCGGTAGCCTTCATACAGCTCGATGCCAAGGGACTCCAGCTGAGTACTCATGGGCGGGTAAGTATTGGCATCAGAACCGGACACCGACATCCCCATATCACGCGCCAGTCGCGCCAGTCCACCCATAAAGGTGCCGCAGATACCGATGATATAAACGTTCAAGATCTTCAGGCTTCAGATTCGGACTGGGCGACTACCAGCAGGCTTTGTAGCTCGGTCAGGAAATCGGGAAACAGTAATAACAGAACAATGACTGAAAAGATCTGGATACCAATGATGATGAATAATGCCCTCAGGGTTGAGCATTCCAGTGCTTCGCGCATGATCAACACCATGATGTACAGTCCCCAGCCTGATATCAACAGAGTTAATATCGCCAGCCCGGGAATGTATACAATTGCCAGAGTGAGAATTCCCAATAACGCTGATACACCGAAAACGGCAGTACATGTTTGCACGAAGCGGACCCGTTTGCCATTAAGTGCCAGCACCCCGAAGAGCCCCAGCGCAAGGGCACCGTTCTGGGTCAGGCTGTAGGCTAATGGCGCACTGTACTGTTCGGCAATGACATTTGTCAGGTAGCCCAAACCAATGGTCAGGACTACGTAGAATGCGGCCGCGATTTCATCATACTGCAAATCCTGTGGTCGCCGCCGGAGGGTGATGATTTCGAGTAGCTGGATTAGGATAGTCATGGTTGTGGTGGGATGCTCGTGTTACGATTGGCAGTATAACAAATACAAGGCTTAAGTAACTGCAGCCGTTTAGTTTCGTATCGATTAATGAATTACCTGATTGAGGAACAATCCAGGCTCAGGGAGCTGGAGCCTGTGTTCCGCAAACTCAGTGAACAGCGCGAGGTGGTTGCTGTTGACACTGAATTTTTCCGTGAAAAAACATATCGTGCCAAGCTATGCCTGGTGCAACTTGGCATCGGCGATGACCAGTACTGCATTGATGTTATGGCTATCCAAGACCTGACGGCTTTGAAGGCGTTGTTCGTCGATGAAAATGTAACAAAGCTGTTCCATGCTGCCCGGCAGGACATGGAAGTAATTTTGCAGACCCTGGGGGTACTTCCAAAGCCGATTTTTGACACCCAGGTCGCCGCTGCTTTCGCCGGACTGGATATGCAAATAGGCTATTC
>JAHHOC010000023.1 GCA_018677115.1 Arenicella sp.
CCTCAATATTACGCAGGGTTTTGAATTTCTATATCCAGCGGCTAAGACATACTTCCTGAACTTGCAGAATGAGCTGGATACAGAACTCTGGCGCCCGGTCCAGCAACTTCGTCTAATTAAGAACAAAGGCCAGCATGAATATTACAAAACAAGATTGCATCAAGCTGAATATGCTGGAATATTGAACGATCAAATGCGAACTAACCACCCGTTTTGCGATACACCCTATGGTGTCGTGGATATTGCCCTCACTGCAGTTGTAAACGTGGCCGGCCTATTACAGAAGATGAGGTTATGGCTGGCGGATCGTGATAGCATTATGGACGCGGTAGTTGACTATCAAAAAATCCAATCAGCTGACGGTAATTTTTTAATCCAAGATGTGAAAGCAGCAAAAATCATATTTTGTGAAGGTCACCAGGCAACGGATAACCCATGGCTGAGCAAACTACCATTCAAATTATCAAAGGGTGAAGTTTTAACCGTCGATCCGGGGGCCTCCGTGTCACAAATGTATAATTGGGGAAATTGGCTGGTGCCAACTTCCCAAGGCATCAAGTTGGGCTCTACATTTGAGTGGAGCAATCTGACAATGTCGCCTGACCCGGAGCGCGGGGAGGATCTGCTCACTAGTTTGCGCAAGTTCACTAATCTCAGCGCGACAACTATCCGACATTCAGTCGGCATTCGTCCTACTACTCTGCGCCGGACCCCTTTTGTCGGCCCGATTACCGCGCTCAAAGGCAGCTATTGCTTTAATGGTTTCGGCAGTAAAGGTTGCCTTTTGATCCCATATTATGCGCAGCTGTTATGTCGAAACGTATTATTCCAGGAAGCATTGCCCGGAGAATTAACGCAGTGTCTTTAACTCAACGCGCACACAAACTGATTCGACAGCATTTCCAGGATCCCAGCATACCGCGTGATCTGGCGGTCGATGCCACTTGTGGGAATGGTAATGATACCGAGTTTCTGTCACGCTTGAATTTTCGGCAGGTCGTAGGATTTGAGATACAGGAAGACGCGATCATCAGAACAAGGATGCGGATGGACGAGCTAGGGGTAACCAATGTCGGCCTGATCCTCGATGGTCATGAGTCATTGGGCAGGCATATTGCAGGGAAAATTGATTGCGTTATGTTTAACCTTGGTTACTTACCGGGTGGCGACGAAAACCTCACCACACACGCGGTAACGACGCTTGTGGCACTCAAGTATGCCACCGAAAAACTATCGGATACGGGCATTATTTCGCTACTCTGCTACCCCGGGCACCCGGCGGGAATGCAGGAAACCAAAACCCTTCAACGATGGCTTAAAACCTTGGGCAAGCAATTTAAAATTCAGGCCAAAATGTCAAGAAACAGGCACGAAGCAACGCCGATTCTATATGCCATCACGCGTAAAAAACAGCAACCCGAAGATGACGACACGATTAAGTTTGCTTCGCAAGATGAGAGCCGATCCCTGCACACCATCGACCCGGTTGACGAGGAAACAATTTAACCGATTGATCCAAATGAAGACGACCCTACTGCACCCTGAGGCAGTCAGCCTGAGGGGGCAACCTGACGCGGTCTGCCTGACGCGGTCTGCATGACGCGGTCAGCACGACCAACTATTTAATCAATTTTATTTTTTGACCGGGGGTTGGTTCACCCTCGGGATACATGTCATTGATCAGGCGCAATTGGGCTTCAGCATATTCGCTGAGATTGGCTTTTGTGGCGAGCCCAGCAAAGGTGTCGCCTGGCCTGGCCGTTATCACCTCAATTTTGCTCTCTTCGGCCAGCGTTCGTTCCTCCGGCTTTAACCGCCGTACGCTCTGCGCTGTATTGAAGAAAGTTTCATTGGGCAATGTCGTCTGACCCTGCCCCAGGATTAAAAATGCCTGTGCGCCCCGGTATAGGGCGCTGACGCGAATATTCTGCCGCTGACCGGTCTGTTGATTGCTTAACGTCGCAACTCCGGCGTAGCCCTGATCTTCTGTAGTATTCAAGCGCCGGCCATCGCGAAAGTTTTCAAATTTGGAGCGTAAATAACGATCCGCACTCAATCCCGGGGTAGCAGAGTCCATGCGCATTTGAATTGCCTGGGTACCATCCGGTGAAACGCCGGTAAGCGATGCGGGCTGGTTTAGAACTCTCCAGTCCTGAGGAAATTCGATAAACAGGTCCAGGTCATTATGATAGAACTTGTTACCCCGCGTGATTCCCTGCGCTTCGCTTTCGCCGAAAGTCATGCCATCGGTAAGGCGGATAAATTTGCCATCATCCGGCACCGGCTGATTAATATCGCGGAATTGCTCAGCTGCTTTAATCACTTCCTGCAAGCGCTGATCATTGCGTGGATGAGTGGCAAACAAACCGTGATACGCCTGCGGCTGTCGGCCCTCAGCTCGAGCCCGCTCGGCGGCAAACAGCTCCTGGTTCTTCAAAATGCCGATCACACCGATCATCTCGTCAACGTCATAGTTATTTTTGGCAATGTATTTTGCGCCCAGGCCGTCTGACTGCAGTTCCTGCTTACGGCCGTAACCACTCATCAGGGCTCCGCCCAGTATCTGTGACATCTGCACCAGCTCCCTGTTGCCGGTGCCGATGGCGACCGCTGCCGTTGCCACTCCTGCTACCTGCTGCTGTGCTGCCCGCTGTGCCCCGTGCCGCGCCGTGACGTGGCCAATCTCATGCCCGATAACACCCGCCAGGTGGGACTCTTTGTTCATATACGCCATAATCCCCCTGGTGATATAAACAAAGCCACCCGGAATCGCGAAGGCGTTTACCTGCGGACTATCAAGCAGGGTAAAGGTCCACTCTAAATCCGGTCGTTCGCTTTTTGCCGCCAGGCGCTGGCCTATGTCGTTTACGTATGCCTGTAATTCAGGATTATCGTAGACCGTGTACTGCTGCATGATCTGCTGGTGATATTGAGGGCCTACCGAGAGCTCCCATTTCTCGGACATAGCAAGTTCGCGCTTGCCCGACACCGGATTGGTGGCACAGGCCTGCAGAAACAGGAGCAGGAAAAGGGTCGATACGACGCGGCTGAAAAGATTACTAGTCATTGCAATGATCCTCAAAAAAACTGGCGCTAGAGCACAATTAGGGTAGCACAGAATAAAGCAATTCTGTTTTGACGCAGTATCAGGATTTACAAAAATTAGCGAAATGAAGCCATTAGCGAAATGAAGCCATCAGCGAAATGGAGCCAGCAACATCCTGTCGAGCGTGTCGCATGCCTCGTTCTCTGCCGCCAGGCCTATTTGCATATCCATATGCCCTCCGGAAGGTTGCGGTGTATAGGTATGAAACAGTTTGTCCCACCAGATAAGAAAAAAACCGTAATTGGTATTTTGCTCATGAACCAGTGTTGAATGATGTACGCGGTGCACATCCGGTGTGGCTATAACCCAGCGCAACGCTTTATCAAACCCTTTGGGCAGAGCAAAGTTACTGTGGTTGAATGCCGGTCCAATAAATAGTAACAACTCGAACAGAATTACCGCCGCTACCGGTGCACCCAGAAGCACAACAATCAGGGATTTATACAAAAGCGATAACAACAGTTCAACCGGGTGAAAACGAATTGCAGTAGTGACGTCCATATCCCGGTCTGCGTGATGCACTTTGTGAATGCGCCACAGCAATCCTATTTTATGAGTTGCCACATGTTGCCAGTACACCGCCAGATCCAGCATCACTACACTCAGCGCCACAGTTGCTACGCCTGGTAACGGGAGCATGTGGGATAAACCCACTTGCGAATCAATTGCCCACGCAGAGACCACTACCAGGCTTAGCGGCACTAACATTCTCAGCATCACTGTATTGAAGGCAAACAGCAATAGATTATGCACAGCCCGACGGATACCAGAAGCCGCAACATCGCGCCTGGGGTATATTGCCTGCAATATCAGCAGCACGAGAAACGCGCCGAAGGGCAGCAGACCTAGGGTGTTGACCAGGGTGGCGTTATCCAAACTACTATTCGGGTGTGCGCTTTTTTTCGATCCAGTGAATTATCGGCTTCCATTCTTCCATGTCTTGTTTAACCTGGCCAATCGGCATTTCAAAAATGCCAACTCCGGTGTCAGCGGCTTTTATATAATTCTGTGAGTTCCTCAACGTACCAACGAAGGGAATATCCAGCGAATTGAGAAATTTTTCGAGCACCTGATAGGAATTATAGTGCCGGTGTGTGCGGTTGGCGACCACCCCGACAATTGCTTTAGCATTATTAGCGCGAATGCGGCTCACGATGTCAGCCACGAACGATGCCGACACCCTGATGTCCAGGGCTGAGGGCAGCACTGGAATGATCACCACATCAACCAGCTTAATGAGTCTGGCAACTTTAGCGCTGTCAGTACGGGCGGGCACATCATAAATAATGCGCTGGGTATCAGGCTTTGGATAAATCTTGCCATGCAATCCGTTGAATCCCTGTATTGCCACCTCGCTATCAGGCCGCACTCGCAACCACTCCATACTGGATTGTTGCGGATCAAGATCCACCAGCACAGTGGACGTGTTCCATACCGCATAATAGGTAGCCAAATTAGTCGCGATTGTGGTTTTGCCACATCCGCCCTTGGGGTTTACGACTAAAATTGATCGCATTTGACTTTCCTCACTATCATTGGATGCCATCGCGGCATGCAAACTTAATTCGATTTAGCTGAATCAGGATACCGTTTTTTGATTTGCATGCCAATCAGATGTCCGCGGGATCAGGCTAACGCGTGCTACAGAGTACATAACAGACCAAACCAGACAATACCGCCAACCCACCCATTATTGATGAAGGCCGCAAAGCACAGAGCCCGGTCTCGATTCCTGATCAACCACTGTTGATACAGAAACAAAGCTGCCACCAGGGCTATAGAAATGCCGTAAAAAGCATTCAAATTCAGCTCCAACATCAAACTTAGCAGCAGTGACACAACGACAACCTGCAGCGCGCCAATGATAATCTTGTCGCGGTTTCCGAACAGGATGGCCGTTGAATTAATACCGATTTTCAAATCGTCCTCCCGGTCAGACATCGCATACTCGCTATCATAAACCAGAACCCAACAAATATTGGTCGCCAGCAATAGCCAGAATGCCGCATTAAAGGCGTGATCGAGGGCAACGTAGGCCATCGGGATGCCAAATGAAAAGGCTATTCCCAGAACCAGCTGCGGTGCCTGAATGACACGTTTCATAAAGGGGTAAATGACAGTGAGCAACAGTGCTGGTATCGACCAGGGCCAAACGCGCTCAGGGAGAAGCAACAGGAGTGTTAAAGCCACAGCACAGAGCACAGCGAATAATCCCAATGCCTGATTAGCGGATAATTTACCCGACGCCAGAGGGCGACCTGTAGTGCGCTCGACCTTAGGGTCGATGTCCCGATCCGCCCAGTCGTTAATAACGCAACCTGCTGATCGCATGACGAACACACCGAGTGCAAAGATCCACACAATTTGCGCAGGCGGGTCGCCATCAGATGCCAGCCATACTGCGCACAGGGTGGGCCAAAGCAGCAGCAACCAGCCAATTGGTTTATCCACCCGCATAAGTTGTAGATAATGCGGAAAATCTTGATGCAGTTTCATGACATTATCTATGCGTTGACATAAGCCTCTTTGTTACCGATCCAGCGCTCGATAAGTGGGTCAATTATTTCCGGCATCAAAGTCTCGATCTGCAGGGCGCTCGCATCCAGGCTGGTTAACAAATGCTGATCACGGATAATATCAGCGACCTTGAAACCAAGACTACCTGTTTGTCGTGTGCCCAACAATTCACCGGCACCGCGCATCGCCAAATCTTTTTCAGCGATAGCAAATCCATCGTTTGTCTCACGCAAGGTCTGCAGGCGATATTTGGCATGTTGACCCAGCGGTGCCTGATACAGCAAGATACAAAAAGATTTTTCGCTACCGCGTCCAACACGCCCGCGTAATTGATGCAGTTGCGCAAGCCCCATTCGTTCTGCATTTTCAATGATCATCAGACTGGCGTTCGGCACATCCACACCCACTTCGATAACTGTGGTCGCCACCAACAAATCAATCTCGGCATCCCGGAATGCCTGCATCGTTGCCTCTTTGTCCTTGGGTTTCATGCGTCCATGCACCAGCGCAACTGTTAGTTCTGGCAAAGCCGTTGTCAGTAGTTGTTCGGTGTCGGTGGCTGCCTGTGCCGAAAGGACTTCCGACTCATCGATCAACGGACACACCCAGTAAACCTGACGCCCCTGCCGGCACGCCAGCCGCACCCGTTCAATCACTTCTTCGCGTTTGGAGTCCGCCGGCATCACCACTGTTTCAACCGGCGTACGCCCTGGAGGTAGTTCGTCAATGTTGGAAACATCTAGGTCGGCGTAGAAGCTCATGGCCAGGGTGCGCGGTATCGGTGTCGCCGACATAACCATTTGATGCGGCACGATTTCCGCTCCGGTTTTGTTACGTAATGCCAGGCGTTGATCTACTCCAAAGCGGTGCTGCTCATCAATCACCACCAGTCCCAACTGGTGATACTGCACGGTTGGCTGGATAAGGGCGTGGGTGCCTACCGCTATCATTAAGTCACCGTCTGCAAGTTTCCGCAGGGTGTCAGACTTTAATGTGGCCGGCGTTTTGCTGGCCAGCCAACCAACCTCAATGCCCATGGGTTCAAACCAGTCTCGCAGAGTTTGATAATGTTGCTCAGCAAGCAATTCAGTGGGTGCCATCAGCACGGTCTGGGTTTTTGATTCCACCGCCTGCAGCATGGCAAGGGCGGCCACCACTGTTTTTCCGCAACCCACGTCACCCTGCACCAGACGCAGCATTGGCGAGGGCTTTGCCAAATCCTCCGCCACTTCCCGCATAACGCGCTGCTGCGCTGTGGTTAATTTAAACCCGAAACTTTGTTTAAGTTCCCGTTCTCGATTATGGTTGCGCTGCAATGCCAGCGCCCGCTCGCCTGCCCTTGCAGCCTTTGATTTGCGCAGACTGAAATGGTGGGCCAGCAACTCCTCAAAAATCAGCCGTCGATGAGCCGCGCTGCTGGCGCCGTGCATGACTTCCAGGTCCACCCCCGCAGCCGGGCGGTGCAATTGTAATAATGCTTGCTGAAGCGATGCCGCCTGAAGGGATTCCTGCAATTCCGCAGGCAGGCAACGAGCGTCCAGCAATTCAGTCACTGAGGGTAATATTTTTTCCAGCACCTGATCGGTGATCTTTCGCCAGAGTAACTGAGATACGCCTTCTGTGGTCGGATATACCGGAGTCAATGTCTTGTCGAAGCCACCGCTCGGCTGCTGTTCAAAAATTCTGTATTGCGGATGGATCATTTCAAGCCCTTTGGCACCACGTCGTGGCTCACCAAAACAGCGCACCCACAAACCACGATTAAAACTCCTTTCCTGTGCCCGGTTAAAATAGAACAATCGGATAGTCAGGCTTCCGGTTCCATCACTGACTCTCACCAGCAGACTTCGACGGCGCCCAAAAACCACTTGCGCCAATTCTATTTCACCAATGATAACCGTAGCCTGCCCGAGAGATAACTCACCTATTTTGCTGACCGAGGTTTTGTCCTCATAACGGCTGGGCAAGTGGAACAGCACATCCTGCAGGGTATACACATTGAGGCGGGCCAATTTAGCCGCCATCTGCTGTCCGACTCCGGTAAGCTCCAGTACTGGGCGCTCGGCCGGATCCCGGGTTTTTATGTTATTCATTGGCACATTCCATGGTGCGCCAGACTGCAAGGTAAATAACCAATAACGCTAACTCAAGCACAAGATAGCATCTATCTCTATCTTCGCACCACGCGGCAACGCGGCAACTTCAACTGCTGCACGCGCCGGATAGGGAGCCTCCAGCAGCTCATTCATAATATCATTCAAGGCCGCAAAATTACCTAGATCAGTGAGGTACACCATGAATTTCACGGTGTCATTTAACGATCCGCCAGCAGCGTGAGCAACGGCTTGCAGATTATGCATGACCCGGGCCGCCTGCACAGCAAAGTCATCCCCAACCATCTCCATGGTAGCCGGATCCAGGGGTATCTGCCCGGAGATATAAACCGTATCACCAACCCTGATCGCCTGCGAATAAGTCCCGATTGCCGCAGGGGCACTATCGGTGCTGATTATTTGTTTCTCTGGTTTCGTCATCAAGTGTTATTTTTGCACCGAGCCGCTTATGAAACAAGCAAAGCTGATATCAACCTTTTTGCCGCCATACTTTAATCACCGATGTCTGTCGTCGAATGGCCTTGAGTATGGTTGCAAGATGTACGCGGTCCTCTACGTCAATGATGAAGTCTATGTGGCGGATATTATCCGGACCATCATGCAGGTCGACATGGGTGATATTGGACTCATTCTCGGCAATCGCTGACGCAACCTGTGCAAATGCTCCGGCTTCATGAGTAAGCTTCACCTGTAACTTGGCGGAGAAATTCTGTTCAAGGTCGTCACCCCATTCAACCATCAGGCATTTTTCAGGCTGTTTTCTCAAATCATTAATATTCGGACAGTCTGCTGTGTGCACAACCAGGCCATGCCCGGCAGTGAAGGTGCCCAAAATACCGTCCCCCGGAATCGGGCTACAACAACGTGAGTAGGTTACTAGCAATCCCTCCGAACCTCTTATGACGAGTGCTTCATGCCCGATAACCCGCCCCTCATCGCCAGGGTCCTTGCGTAATTGCGCAATTTGCCGCGCCACCATGTCTGGCAGGCGATTTCCCAGGCCAATGTCGATCAGCAGTTCAGGCCAGGAATCCAACCCAAGCTCTTCCAATAACTTGTTCTGGGTTGCCTTATTGATTCGGCGACGACCAAATAGCCTCTGTTTGGTCGCCCCAGCCAGTAATCGCTTGCCTAAATTCAAGGCGTCTTCCTTGGTTTGCTGCTTCAAGTAATTGCGAATATTAGTTCTCGCTTTTGCTGTTACAGCATAATTCAGCCATGCCGGGGTCGGCCATGAATTCTTGGAAGTAATGATCTCGACATTGTCACCATTGTGAAGAATAGATGGCAGCGACACCAGCGCGCGATTTATTCTGGCGCCGGTGCAGTGAGTTCCGATATCGGAATGTACCGCAAAGGCAAAATCTAACGCAGTG